>NZ_JBSFTC010000204.1:0-21225 GCF_053590415.1 Nonomuraea sp. NPDC003201 | reverse complement strand
CGTGGCCGGGGCGCTGCGGGGGGTGGACCTGTCCGGGTTCCCGCGCTTCTGGCGGCACTCGGGCGGCTACCGCCTGGACCTGGCCGCCCGTGACCTGCCCGACCTCACCAAGCTGGTCGTCGGCTCCGAGGGCACGCTGGCCGTGGTGACCGAGGCCACGGTCGGGCTGGTGGACCGGCCCCGGGCCAAGGCCATCGCCGTCGGCCACTTCACCTCCACGCCGTCCGCCATCGCCGCCACCGCGGACGCGCTCTCCTTCGAGGCCGCCTCGGTCGAGCTGATCGACAAGGCCATCCTCGACCTGTCCAGGCGGCGCGTGGACTACGCCGGGCTCGGCGACATCCTGTCCGGCGACCCCGAGGCGCTGCTGTTCGTCGAGTTCTTCGGCGACAGTCCCGCCGAGGTGGCCGACCGCGTGGACAAGCTCGCCGCCACCTGGAAGGCGAACGGCCACGGCTACCACACCCTGCGGGCCGTCACCGCCGGGCAGCAGGCCGCCGTGCTCAAGGTCCGCAAGGCGGGGCTCGGGCTGCTGATGGCCTCCAGCGTGGGCAGCCGCCGGCCGCTGGCGTTCGTGGAGGACACGGCCGTGCCGCCGGAGCGGCTGCTGCCATACGTCGAGGAGTTCGCGGAGATCCTCTCCCGGCACGGGCTCTCCGCGGGCTTCTACGGCCACTGCTCGGTCGGCTGCCTGCACATCCGGCCCTTCGTCGACCTGCGCGTGCCCGGCGAGATCGGCACCATGCGCGCGGTCGCCGAGGAGATCGCCGAGCTGGCCGCCCGGCACGGCGGCGTCAACTCCAGCGAGCACGGTGACGGGCTGGCGCGCTCCGAGTTCAACCGGCGGCTGTTCGGCGACGCGGTCTACGAGGCGATGCGGCGGATCAAGCACGCCTTCGACCCGCGCGGCCTGCTGAACCCCGGCAAGATCGTGGACGCGCCCCCGATGACGGAGCACCTGCGCGATCCCGCGATGCCCGCGCCGAGCCCGCTGCGCACCACCCTGTCGTTCGCGGAGGGCATGCACGCCGCCGCCGACCGGTGCATGAACGTCGGGGTCTGCCGCAAGGACGACACGGGCGTCATGTGCCCGTCTTACATGGCCACCCGCGAGGAGGAGCACTCCACCCGCGGCCGGGCCAACGCCCTGGTCAAGGCCCTGTCCTCGGACGACCCCCGGCAGGCCCTCGGCGACGGGCGGCTGCACGGGATCCTCGACCTCTGCCTGGAGTGCAAGGCCTGCCAGTCGGAGTGCCCGCTGGGCGTGGACATGGCGGCGATGAAGAGCGAGTTCCTGCACCAGTACCAGGAGACCCACGGCGTGCCGGCGCGGTCGCGGCTGTTCGGGGCGATCCGGACGCTCAACCGGCTCGGCTCGGCCACCGCGCCCCTGTCGAACTGGCTGGCCGCCCCCCTGCGCGGGCCGCTCGGGCTGAGCACGCGGCGGCCCCTGCCCCGCTTCCGCCGCGACAACCTGCTCCGCTGGTTCGCCCGCCGGCCGCCCGCCGCCGGGCGCCGTTCCGGGCGGCGGGAAGTGATCCTGCTCGCGGACTCCTTCACCTCCTTCAGCGAGCCCGGCATCGGGCGGGCCGCCGTCGAGCTGCTGGAGCGCGCCGGCTATCAGGTGCGCCTGGAGTCCGAGGGCTGCTGCGGCCGCTCCAGCATCTCCAAGGGGCTGCTGGACCGGGCCCGCGCGATGGCCGAGGCCATGGTCGGCCGGCTCGCCGGCTCGGACGCGCCGATCGTCGGGCTGGAGCCGTCCTGCCTGCTCACGCTCAAGGACGAGTACGCCGCGCTGCTCCCCGGCGACCCCCGGGTGGCGGCGGTGGCGGCGCGGGCCAGGCTCATCCCCGAGCTGCTGGCGGAGGCCGTCGACGACGGCTCGCTACCGCTGAACGGCGGGCTGAGCGGGCGCCGGATCCTCCTGCACGGCCACTGCCACGAGAAGGCCGTCGTCGGCACCGCGGCCACGCGCGAGCTGCTGTCCAGGATCCCGGGGGCGGAGGTGGAAGAGATCGACGCCGGCTGCTGCGGCATGGCCGGTTCGTTCGGATTCGAGAGCGAGCACTACGACCTGTCCATGAAGATCGGCGGCCTCCGGCTCTTCCCGGCGATCGCCGCATCCTCGCCCGACACCCTGCTGGCGGCCACGGGGGTCTCGTGCCGCCAGCAGATCGCCCACGGCGCGGGACGCGCTGCCCGCCATCCGGTCGAGCTCCTCCACCAGGTGGTCGACCTGCCATAACGCTCGGGGGAGATCGGAGTACGCAGTGTCCGCAGAGCTCCTGTCCATTCTCGCCCTCATCGTCATGTTCGTCATCGCGACCGTCTTCCCCGTGAACCTGGGCGCGCTGGCCCTGGTCGGCGCCTTCCTCGTCGGCACGCTGGCCGCCGGGATGAGCACGGACGACATCCTGGGGGCCTTCCCCGGCAGCCTGTTCGTGATCCTGGTCGGGGTGACGCTGCTGTTCGCGATCGCCACCAACAACGGCACGGTCGACTGGCTCGTACGGGCCGCCGTGCACCTGGTGCGCGGCCGGCTGGCCGCCATCCCGATCGTGGTGTTCGCCATCTCGGCGCTGCTGACGGCCGTGGGCGCGCCGGCCCCGGCGGTGGCGGCGATCCTGGCGCCCATCGCTTTCGGGTTCGCGGCCGACTACCGGATCCATCCGATGCTGATCGGGCTCATGGTGGCGCACGGCACGCAGGCGGGCGCGTTCTCGCCGATCAGCGTGCTGGGCGGGATCGTGAACGGGGTGAGCAGGGACGCGAAGCTGCCCGGGGACGACCTGGTGCTGTTCCTGTCGAGCTTCGCGTTCAACGCGGCTGCGGCGGCGGTCGTGTTCTTCATCTTCGGTGGCCGCCACCTGGTCAATCGCGGCGCCGTCTCCCCCGACGCGCCCGCCCCTTCACCCGTCTCCCCTTCACCCGCCGCCTCCTCGCCCGTCGCCTCCTCGCCCGTCTCCCCTTCACCCGCCGCCTCTTCGGCCGCCGCCTCCTCGCCCGTCGCCTCCTCGCCCGTCTCCTCTTCGCCCGTCTCCTCTTCGGCCGTCGCCTCTTCGGCCGCCGCCTCTTCGGCCGCCTCGCCTTCGGGTGGGGCCGCCGCCGGCCCGTCGTCCAGCGGGTCCGCCCCCGGGGCCGCGGCCACGTCCGTCTCCGTGGAGACCGCCGACGATGCCGCTGCTCCGGAACCGGCCCCCGACGCCTCCGACGCGGGGTCCGGTGGCCTGCGCCTCACCCCGCACCAGGCGCTGACCCTGACCGGCATCGTCGCCCTCTGCCTGGCGGTGCTGGTGTTCAAGCTGGACGTCGGCCTGACCGCCGTCACCGTCGCCGTCGTCCTGTCCCTCACCTCCCCCAGGACGAACAAGGGCGCCGTCGAGCGGGTGGCCTGGCCGACCGTGCTGCTGATCTGCGGCGTCGTCACGTACGTGGGCGTGCTCCAGGAGATCGGCACCGTCGACTACGTGGGCTCGGCGGTGGCGGCGATCGGCATCCCGCTGCTGGTCGCGCTGCTCATCTGCTACGTCGGGGGCGTGGTGTCGGCGTTCGCCTCGACGGTGGGCATCCTGGGCGCGCTGGTCCCGCTGGCCGTGCCGCTGCTCAACCAGGGCTCCCTGGGCCCGGTCGCGATGATCGCGGCGCTGTCGGTGTCGTCGGCCATCGTGGACGTCAGCCCGTTCTCGACCACGGGGGCGCTGCTGGTGGCCAACGTCAGGGGCATGGAGCGGGACGCCTTCTACCGCAAGCTCCTGGCGTACGGCGCGGCGATCGTCGTGGTGGGGCCCCTGGCGGCCTGGGCCGTCCTGGTGGCACCGGGCTGGCTCGGCTGACGCCATCCCGGTGGCGCCCGGCCGCCTCGGCCGACGCCGCCCTGATGACACCCAGCCGACTCCGCCGACGCCAACCTGGTGACACCCAGCCGACTCAGCTGACGTCGTCGGGACAAGCCCCGCAACCCGGGGAGCGCGGGCCTCTTCGGGTTGCGGGCCGCTCACTCCTGTCGGTTGCGCTCGCCCCTGTCGGTTGCGCTCGATCCAGGCGGTAGCGACTCGATCCAGGCGGTAGCGCTCGATCCAGGCGGCGTGCAGCTCGTCGGCCTGGCGCCGGTGGCCGGCCACGATCGCGCGTCCTTGGGGCAGGTCGAGGCCCAGGAAGCCGAGGATCTCCCGTGTCACCCCCGACGGGTCGGCGTCGAGCTCCTCGTACCGCACCCGGTGCGGCCGTTGGCGTCCTTGGCCGCGGCCTGATGAGCGAGCATGATGGTCTCCCGCTCGCGCGTCGGTGCCGCGCTCGAACACGAGCTCCCCCGCGCCGTCGAGCGGGGCCGGGCGCGCGGCTGCACGGAAGCGATTTCCTGCCCTCCGACGACGCCGTACGAGATGTCGCGGCACCTGCCACCGCCGTCCGAGCCTGCCGCTACCCCTCGCGGACGAGCCGCAGGCGGCGTCCGGCCGTAGCGAACGCCGACACGATGCGTTCCTCCTGGGCCTCGGTGTGGGCGGCGGTAATGCTGACCCGGATGAGCGCCTCGCCGGGCGGGACTCCGGGCGAGATCATGGCGGTGGTGAAGACGCCTTCGTCGAACAGCTCCCGCCACAACTGGAAGCACAGGAGGTCGTCGCCGACCGGCACCGCGATGACCGGCCGATCGGAGGGGACGACCGCGTAGCCCATCGCGGACAGTTCCCCGCTCAACCGCTGTGCCGCCGTCCGCAGACGGTGACGGCGCTCCGGCTCCGCGATGATGATCTCCAGAGCGGCCAGCGCGGCCGCGGCGCACGCCGGGGACAACGCGGCCGTGAACACCATGGACCGCGCGTAGTGCCGCAGGTAAGCGATGATCTCCTCGGGGCCGGCCACCGCGCCCCCGAGGGTGCCCAGTGCCTTGGAGAAGGTGATGGTCTGCAGATCGACCGCGCTCTCCAGCCCGTGGTGCTCGGCCGCCCCTCGGCCTGTCGCACCGAGCAGGCCGATGTCGTGGGCGCTGTCCATGACCACGCGGGCGCCGTACGCGCGGGCGAGCTTGGCGATGCCCGGCAGGTCGCACACGCCGCCGGAGGTGGAGAACATGCCCTCGGTGATGATCAGCCGCCCGGCGCCAGGGCCGGAGGCGTCGAGCAGCCGCTGCAGATGGTCCATGTCGTTGTGCCGGTAGCGGCGTAACCGTGCTCCGCCCAAGCGTACGGCGTCGATCAGGCAAGCGTGGACCAGCCGGTCACCGATCACCGTGTCACCGGGCCCGATCAGCGCCCCGAGGGCGAGATTGGCCAGATAGCCCGCGCTGGTCACCATGACCGCCGCCCGTCCCAAGAAGGCCGCCAGTCGCGCCTCGAGCTCCTCGTGCAGCGCGAGCGAGCCGTTGCTGAGGCGTGAGCCGCCGCTGCCGGTGCCCAGCCGCCGTGTCGCCCGGACCGCTGCCTCCTTCACGCGTTCGTCGCCCGACAGGCCGAGGTAGTCGTTGGAGCCCGCCTGCACGAGCACCCGCCCGTCGATCACGACCTCGCCCCTGTCCGACCGCTCCTCGATCGCCTGATAATAGGGATAGACGCCGAGGTCCTTCACGAACTGATATGTCTCGGGCAGCCGGCATTTCGCGAACACATCGACCATGGCTTCTCGCCTTCCGAGCGGTTTCGTTGCACGGGCTCTCGTGAAAAAGTCTGCTCGATCGGTCCGCTGCCGTCGCCGTCCACGGGGCGGCCCAGGGCCTGGCGGGGCCTTCATCCGTATTCACCACCCTCGTTGCGGAAGCGGACCACCGTGTGCCTGCCGCCAGGGATGGACCATCTGGGTCTCGGCCACCTCCGGCTAGGGGCCGTGAAAACAAGTTGCAGCGTGCGCGCCCCGAAGAAAGTATTCGTGCATGATCCGGGTCGAGGGACTAACCAAGGTCTTCCGCCGGCCACGCACCTTCCCCGGCCCTTTCGGGGCGTTACGCACACTGGTCACCCGGCAGTACGACCACAAGACCGCTGTCGACGACGTCAGCTTCGCGATCGACGAGGGCGAGGTCATCGGCTACCTCGGACCGAACGGCGCGGGCAAGTCCACCACCATCAAGATCCTCACCGGCATCCTCACCCCGACGACCGGCACCGTGCGGGTCAACGGTCTGGTGCCCTGGCGCAGCCGCTCGGCCAACGCGCGCAACGTCGGCGTGGTCTTCGGCCAGCGCAGCCAGCTGTGGTGGGACCTGCCGCTGATCGAGTCGTTACGGCTGGTGGGCTCGCTCTATGACGTTCCCGCCGCGCGCTTCGAGACGTCGCTGAAGAAGGTGCGCGACCTGCTCGGGCTCGACGAGTTCCTCGACACCCCGGTGCGCCAGCTCAGCCTCGGCCAGCGGATGCGGGGCGAGGCCGCTCACGTTCGTGCTGCCGGTCGCGTTCGTGGCGTACGTGCCGGCGAGCGTCGTGCTGGGCAAGCTCGGCAACCCCTGGGCGCTGGCCGCCCCGCTGGTGGGAGTGATCCTGATCGTGCTGGCCTACCTCGTGTGGCGGCGCCAGCTCGACCACTACCAGAGCGTCGGCCATTGAGCTCCGCCCCGGGAGCCGCTTTCAGGCCGCGCCGAGCCACAGGTCCGGGCCGAACACCTCGTAGTGGATGTCGCGCGGGGCGACCCCGGCCGTGATGAGCTCGCCGCGCGCCGTCCGCATGAACGGCACAGGCCCGCACATGTAGACGACCGCGCCCGCCGGGATGTCCACCCCGGCCAGGGACATCCTCCCGGTACGGGGGTGGCCTTCCTCGTACCAGAAGATCCGCTCCCCGCCGGGCAGAGCGTCGGCCAGGCGTTCCATGTCCGAGCGCAGGGCGTGGGCGGCCGGGGAGCGGTCGGCGTGCAGCACCAGGACCCGGCGGGTGTCGCCGGTGAGCGCGAGGTGCTCCAGCATCGCGGTGATCGGGGTGCAGCCGATGCCCGCCGAGACGAGTACGAGCGGGGCTTTGCCGCCGTCGAGCGCCACGTCGCCGAACGGCGCGGCCAGGGTCAGTTCGTCCCCCTCCTTGGCGGTGGCGTGCAGGAGGCTGGACACCTCGCCGTCGCCGACCCGCTTGACCGTGATGCGGCGCAGGCCGTCCGCGCCGTTCCCCGAGAGCGTGTACTGGCGGAGCTGGCGGACGCCGTCGGGCATCCGTACCCGTACGCTGACGTACTGGCCGGGCCGGGCGGACGGGGCCGGCGCGTCGCCGACCGGCCGCAGCACCAGCGACATGGCGTCCGCGGTCTCCTCGCGCCGCTCGGCCACCCGCCACTGCCGCCAGGTGTCGCCGTGCCGGGCCCCCGCGTCGGCGTACAGGCGGGCCTCGATGGCGATGAGCGCGCCGGCCATCAGCCAGTACACCTCGTCCCAGGCCGCCGCGACCGCGGGCGTGACGGCGTCGCCGAGCACCTCGGCGATCGCGCCGAACAGGTACTTCTGGACGATCACGTACTGGTCGTCGGTCACCCCCACCGCCGCGTGCTTGTGCGCGATGCGCGCCAGGAGCGCGTCGGGGCGCTCGTCCGGGTTCGCGACCAGCGCGGCCGCGAACGCCGCGAAGGCGCCCGCCAGGGCCTGCCGCTGCTCGCCGTTGCGCTGGTTGCCGCGGTTGAACAGCCCGTCGAGCAGTTCGGGGCGGTCGGCGAACATGGACTCGTAGAACCTGGCCGTGATCGTCTCGAGCCGCGCCTTCACGACGGGCAGGGTTTCGCCGACGATCGCCGCGCTCTCAGCGGACAGCATGAGACCTCCCAGAAAGGACCATAAATTGGTATCTGGGATTCATATTAAGCAATGGCGGGGTCGGTCCCCTTTCCGGGGGGCGTCAACGACAGCAGAAGCGGCCCGGTCGGCGCGTCCACCAGGGACGCGACCGTGATCGTGTCGAGCGAGGCGTAGAAGGCCTCCTGGGCCTGGCGCAGCGCGGACCGCAGCCGGCAGGCCGCCCGCAACGGGCACGGCGGGTCGTCCTCGCAGCCCACCACGTCGCCCGCGGATTCGAGGGCGCGGACCAGGCCCCCGACCGTCGCCCCGCGCCCGGCCGCGGTGAGCTGCAACCCGCCGCCCCGCCCGCGCCTGGCCTCCACCACACCCAGCTCGCTCAGCCTCGCGACGGCCTTGGCGGCGTGGGTGTAGGGGACGGCGAGCAGGTCGGCGGCGGCCCGCGTGGTCAGCAGGTCGTCCGGGTCCGCCACGGCCAGCCGCATCACGATGCGCAGGGAGATGTCGGTGAAGGCGGTCAGGCGCATGCACCCACCGTAGGCGCTGTCCCGCAGTGGTACGGCAGCCTGCTCGGCTTCGTCTATCCTCGCCAGCTATGGATCTTCGAGGCAGAACCGTCGTCGTGGCGGGCAGCTTCCGTACCGAGTCCGTCGCGAAGCTGAAGGCGCGGGTCGAGGCGGCCGGGGCGAGCGTCGTGGACGAGGTGTCGCGTTCGGTGGACGTCGTGTTCGACGGGTACGACGGCGGTTACCCGAACGAGCACGTCCGCGCGGCGGAGCGGCTGGGTGTGCCGGTGATGCCGGTGACGGAACTGCTGGCGCCGGCCCCGCGTACGGGGTCCGGGGATTTCCCCGATCTGGACGCGGTGCGGGACGATCCCGCCGCCCTGCTCGAACTGCTGGAGGAGGCCGACTGGTCGGCGTTCGAGCCGGAGCGGGACCTGCTGCCGTTGCGTGATCTTCTGGCCGAAGTGGAAGAGCGGCAGGGCGTCACCGGCGCGCACCTGCTGGCCACCGAGCGCCTGCGCGAGCGCGGGGCGCGGCTGCGGCACCCGTACACCATGTTCGGGGGTGGCTTTCAGGACTACGCGCTCAGCCCGTGCGGCCGCTACCTCGCCACGGGCCGTGGCCTGACGAAGGACAACTACGACGGCACCGGTCCGCTGCAGGTGTGGGAGATGGCCACGGGGCGCCTCGTCAACACCATCGACATCATGTACGGCGTCGGCTGGCCCGGCCGCCGCGACACCGTGCAGTGGTCGGCGGACGGGACCCGGGTCGCGCTGGCGTTCTGCACGAACAACGTCGGAGTGTGGGACCCGTTCGGCGCGCGTACGAATCCGTACGGGAGCGCGGACGTCACGGACGGGTACGACGCCGCGGCGATCTTCACCCTGGCCCCCGACGGCCGCCGGGCCTACATCTCGATGAGCAGCGAGCACGAGATGATGGGCTGCGTCGCGGCGCTGGACGAGGGCAAGGTCTTCTACAACGACTACCGCCACCACAACACGGGCCCCGAGCCGGCCATGCTGACCGAACCGCTGCCGGAGGAGGCGAAGGAGCGGCTCAAGGACGACTACTTCTCCTTCCGCCGGGTGCGCTGGTCCCGCGACGGCGGGCGGCTGCTCGGGGACAACGACACGTGGGCCGCCGTGGTCGATCTTCCGGGCGGGCGGATGCGCTGGCTGGCGCTGACCGCCGGCCCGGTCGCCTGGAGCCCGGACGATCGGTACGCCGCCGCGCTGACGCCGGGCCGCCCGCGCCGGCTGACCGTCTTCGACGCCGGCACCGGGCAGCGGGTGGGCGACCCCGTGGCCCAGGCCGAGGGGTCGCTGCACTGGGGCATGCGCGGGTCCGAGGCCCGGCTGGCGGTCGTGGTGGAGGACGGCGGCGGTGTCGACGTTCACGACGTGCACGGGCGCCACCAGTACCACCTGCCCATCGCCATCACGAGGCGCGTCGGCCGGTACTTCTACGACGGCCAGGAGCGCCCCTGGGCCTGGGAGAGCTCCGGGGACTTCGGCGCGTGCCTGACCGCGGACGGGCGGGCGGAGGTGTGGTCGCTGGGCGACGAACCGGCACTTGTCGGGTCGATCGAGGCGCCGGACGGGACGGAGGCGGTGCTGTGGGGCGCGGACGGGGTGCTCGCGCTGATCGGCGCGCAGACGCTGCGCTTCGTCGGCGCCTTCACGGGTGCCGTGCTGGGCGACTTCGTGTTCGGCCGTTACTTCGACAGTGAACGGAGTCCGCTCGACGACGATTACGCGACCTTGCACGGGATGTTCCGGTCGGACGCCTTTCCCCTGGCGGACTCCTCGTGGTGCGCCATCGCCGATCCCGCCGTCGGCCCTGCCGCGGCCCTGGTGATCGCCGACGAGGACCGCCTGAACTCCCCGGACGACCTCGACGCCGTCCTGGCCTGGACCATCGACCGCCGCTTCTCCTGGCCTGTCCGCTGGGGCCGGCTCGACGTCGTCGCGAGCGTCGAGGCGGCGTCCGCCCTCCTTCGCCGGACCTGAAGCACGACAGGCAGGCCCTGCTGAGCCGTCCGCGCCCGCCGCTAGTCGGCCGACAGCAGCAGGAACACGCCCATCGCCAGCGCCCCGTCGCCGCCCGCCGCGAGCGCCTTCAGGTCGAACCCGGCCGAGAAGACCCCCTCCCGGCCCTCAAGCAGCACGACCGCCGAGTCGGCGGCCGCCCGGTCGAGGGCGGCGCCGAGCTCGGTCAGCATCTGGACCGAGACCGCGTTCACCTTGCCGTCGTCCATGGTGATGGTGGCGACGGAGTCCTTGAGCTGATAACCGACGAGGGCGCCCATAGGGCTCAGAATAATGTTCTGGAGGCTAGCCGTCACGCAGTCCCGCGAACAGGTCCTCCTCATGATCGGGCGCGTCCACCTTGCACAGCTTCCGCTCGAACGCCTCGTGCGAGAACGCCTGCTGCTGCACCTCCTCGGGCATACGGAGCAGGAAGATGTTCTCGCCCTGGCTCTCGTGCGCCCTGAGCGCCTTGAGCTTGCGCTCGACGAACGGCGCGATGTCGACGACGCTGGTGACCCGCTCGTCGGGGGTGCCGAAGTCGTCGGACGGCTGGAAGTCGCCGAGGTCGACCCCGCTGGCCCGCATCATCTCGAACATCTGCTTGATGCCGGACCGAGGCATGGCCGTGTAATAGAACTTGTCGGGAATGCCGGTCTGCTCGACGGCCGCCACCGTGACGCGGTGGGCCTGGACGTGGTCGGGATGGCCGTAACCGCCACCGCCGGTCTCGTCATAGGTCACCACGACCTGGGGCCGGTAGTGCTCCATCAACGCGGCCAGCTTGGCGGCGGCCGTCTCGACCGGCACGTTGGCGAACGCGTCGGGGTGGGCGTTGGCGTCCCAGCCCTCCATGCCGGAGTCACGGTAGCCGAGCAGCTCCAGGTGGTCGATGCCCAGGTGGGACACCGACTCGCGCAGCTCGGCCAGCCGCTGCTCGGCCACCGCCGCGTCGTCGTGGCCGTCCTCGCCCGGCTTCACGCCGCCCTGGCCGTCACCCTGCTCACCATTGGTGCAGGTGACCAGGACCGTGCGGATGCCCTCGTCGGAGTAGCGTGCCAAGATGCCGCCGGTGCTGAGGCACTCGTCGTCGGGGTGTGCGTGTACGACCATCAGGGTGAGTTGGCGTTCCATGGCGGCAAACACTACCCGCCGGCTCCGACAGTTCCCCGGCCAGGACCCGGCCGCCGTTGCCGGCTCCCCGGCTAGGACCGGCCGCCGTCCAAGACCGGATCGCCGACACGCAGGCCGCCGTTGCGGGCCAGCTCCCCGGCGCGCAGGCGGGCGGCCGCGGCGGCGCCCCGTTCACCCAGCTCATCGGCGAGGGCGGCCTGCTTGAGCCAGTTGTACGGGCTGCACGGCCGGACGTTGACGCGCTCGCTCACCAGCACCCGCGCGATGTCCCACCGCCCCGCCCGCAGGGCCGCCTCCAGCAGGGTCTTCTGAACGGCGTCCCGCTGCGCGTGGCTGCCGCCGAACTCGTTGACCCGGTGCCTGATCGGATACAGCAGGTCCACGACCGCGTCATAGTCGCCCCGCCCGAAGGCCACCAGCGAGCGGCACACCGGCAGGCCCACCCTGAGCGTCATGTCCCGGTTGGTGACGCCCGGACGCGGCTCCAGCACGTACGCCTCGCGCGTCGCGATCAGCTTCTCCGCCTCCCCGACCCGCCCGGCGCCCACGTACGACATGACCGCGTGCATGTCGTTGAACGCGTTGAACGGCTCGGCCACCCTGCCCGGCCACGCGTCGGCCAGAGCGCGCCAGCGCTCGTGCTGCTCGGAGCCCTCCAGGTGGAGCCGCCAGAGCAGGGCGGCGGCGTCCAGCAGCTCCATGCAGGTCTCTCCGCCCGCGAGCACCGAGTCGTAGATCGCCAGCGCCCGCGCCTCGTCACCGGACTCCAGCGCGAAAAGGCAGTAGTGCCACCAGTTGTGGATGTTGAAGAACGTTCCGGTGGACCAGTCCGGGACCCGCGCGTCGAAGTAACGCAGCCCCTCCCCGAACCGCCCCTGCATCTCGTACGTGTGCACGACCGCGTGAATGCCCCACACGTCGCGCGCGTTCAGCTCGACCGCCCGCAGCCCGGCCTCCTCCGACCGGTCGTAGTGCCCCGCCTCCTCCAGGCCGAAGGCGTACATCCCCAGCACGTGGCCGAAGTGCGGGTCGTCCTCCCGCCAGGCGTTCAGGGCCCCGCCGATCCGGTCGCGCAGCGAGCGCGCGTCGCCGGTGAAGAAGTCGACCTGGTGCCCGGCCGCCAGCGCCAGGGCGTCGCGCGGGTGCTCCACGGTGATCTCGCCGAGCAGCCGCCCGCACGTCAGCCAGTCGCCGTCGAGCAGCGCCTGCACGGCCGCCACGTGGGCGCGCTCGCGGGGCAGCAGCGACGACTCGTCGATCCTGTCCCGGAACGCCCCGAACCGCGCCCGCGCCTTCCGCGCGTCATCGACCTCGGTGGTGAGCAGCCCGAGGTACGCGCTCAGGACGTTGCCCATCGGGAAGCCGGGCGACTCGGCCAGCGCCGCCTTGGTCTCGGTGGCGACCTCCACCCGCAGGTGCAGCAGTTCGTCGATCGCGCGGTCGTAGTGCCGCGCCGCGGCGGCGCCGGCTCCGGTCATCGCCAGGCCGTGCTGGTCGTTCCTCACCGGACCAATGTACCCACTGATCCGGTGGGGAATAGGGCCGACGCCCCACGGGTCCCTACGCCTGCCGTCGGCTCACCACGGCCCTGCCCATGGCGGGGTCGTCGCAGAAGGCGCCGTCGATGCCCAGGTCGATCAGCTTCGACAGCCACCCCATCACGTTCCCGGTGGCCCGGGGGTAGACGGGGCTGGCCGGGTTGCCGAGCCGGTAGTCGGCGGGCAGCTGCGAGTTCTCGTTGCGTACCGTCCAGACGTGCACGTCCAGCCGGCGCCGGTGCGCGTCGGCGACCAGCGTGGTGGGTTCGAGGGTCTTGCCCGAGGCGTCCTGGGGCACCACGCGCCGGGTGTCCACCCCGATCCCGTTCGCGTACGAGGCCACCTCGCGCAGCCCGTCCGGCTTGACCATGTCGTCGTACGTGCGGGTGCTCCCGGAGGCGACCCAGTCGTACGGCGCGCCCCCGAACGTGATCAGCTGGATCAGCGGCAGGCGGGTCTTGGCGCGCAGCTCGCGCAGGTTCGCGGTCTCGAAGGACTGGATGTACGCCTTGCGCACGCGATACCGGTTGAGCACGTCCAGCAGCGGCTCCTCCAGCGACAGCCCGATGGAGTCGAAGTACGTCGGGTGCTTGGTCTCGGGGTAGACGCCGACGCCGCGCTCCTGCGCCAGCTTCACGACCTCCTCGAACGTCGGGATCTCCGGCAGCCCGTCGAACGCGGTGTTGTCCGGCCGCAGGTCGGGGACGCGCTCCTTGGCGCGCAACGTCTTCAGCTCGGCCAGCGTGAAGTCCTCGGTGAACCAGCCGGTGATCGGCCGGCCGTCCACGGTCTTGGTGGTGCGCCGGTCGGCGAACTCCGGGTGCGCGGACACGTCGGTCGTCCCGGAGATCTCGTTCTCGTGCCTGGCGACCAGCACGTGATCCTTGGTCGAGACGAGGTCGGGCTCGATGTAGTCGGCGCCCATGGCGATGGCGGTCTCGTACGACAGGAGCGTGTGCTCGGGCCGGTGGGCGCTCGCGCCCCGGTGGCCGATCACGATGGGTGCCTGGCCGCGGCGCTCGGCCGTGGCGGGAGTCGTCTGGGTCAGCACGACCGCGACGGTACCGCCGGCGACGACTCCGGCCAGCACACTCGCGAGTAACCTGCGCATTCTCATGCGCGCACCGTAGACCGCCCAGGTGGACCGCGAGTTACGCGTGAGCACACAGTGGAAGACGTACGGAAACGCCCCATTCCAACGTGCCGTCAACGCCTCAGTCACGGGGAAGATTGGGTGACATGACCCAACTCACTGGCCGCGTGGCCCTGCTGACCGGCGCGTCGGGCGGCATCGGGCAGGCGATCGGGCGCCGCCTCATCGCCGCGGGAGTCAGGACCGCCTTCACGTACGGCACCCGCTCCGAGCACGCCGACGACCTGGTGGCGCGGGCGCGGGCCGCCGGCGTGGACGCGATCGCGCTCCCGGGCGACCTGGCCGACCCGCAGGTCCCGGTCGCCCTGCTGCGTGCCACGGCCGACGCGCTCGGCCCCGTCGACCTGCTGATCTCCAACGCGGGCTATGCCATCCAGCAGGAGTACACGGCGGTGGACGCGGTGACGTGGGACCGCACGATGGCGGTCAACCTGCGCGCGCCGTTCCTGCTGGCGCAGCACTCGCTGCCGGGGATGGCGGCGCGGGGGTTCGGGCGGGTGCTGTTCATGTCGTCGATCGCGGCCTTCACCGGCGGCATCGTCGGCCCGCACTACGCCGCGTCCAAGGCGGCGCTGCACGGCATGCTCCACTTCCTGGCCGCCCGCGTGGCCTCGCACGGCGTGACGGTCAACGCCCTGGCGCCCGCCCTGATCGAGGACACCGCGATGCTCCCGGCCACGGCGAGCCCGAGCCATCTCCCGGTCGGCCGCTTCGGGCGGCCTGAGGAGGTCGCCGACCTGGCCCTGGCCGTCCTCCGCAACGGCTATCTGACCAGCCAGGTCCTCAGCCTGGACGGCGGCGCCTACCCCCGCTAGCTACCTGGGGGCCGGCAGCTCGCCCGAGCCCCGGACGACCAGCCGGGTGGGCACCAGCGTCCTGCGGGCCTTGGAGCGGTCGCCGTCCAGCCGCGCCAGCACCTGCTCGGCCGCCGCGGCCCCCATCCGCGCCGGATCCTGGGCCACGACCGTCAGCGGCGGGTCCAGGCACTCGGCCAGGGGCAGGTCGTCGAAGCCCACCAGCGCCACGTCCCTGCGGCGGGCCCGTGACAGCGCCACCACCGCGCCCGTGGAGGCGAGGTTGTTGCCCGCGAACAGGGCGGTCGGCGGATCGCCGAGGGCTAACAGCCGCATCGTGGCCCGGGCCGCGGCCTCCTGGTCGTGGCCGGTCTCCACCAGGCCCCGGTCGAACGGCAGCCCCGCGCCTTCGAGCGCGTCGCGGTAGCCCTGGAAGCGTTCGCGGCGGGTGTAGAGGGCGGCGGGCACGTCGCCGACGAAGCCGATCCTGCGGTGGCCGTGGGCGATCAGGTGGGCGACGCCGGCCCTGGCGCCCTCCCGGTTGGCGCTGACCACGCTGTCGGCGGTCAGGCCGACGGCCGGCCGGTCGAGGAAGACGATGGGCAGGCCGGCCACGCGTTCGTTGCGCAGGTGGCGGTGGTCGCTGGTGGCCGAGGGGACCACCATGAGCGCGCTGACCCTGCGGGCCAGGAACGTCGCGATCAGCGACTGCTCCAGGTCGGCGGTCTCGCTGGAGTTGCCGACGATGAGGGTGAGGCCGCGGGCGCGGACGGCGCTCTCGATGCCGCCCGCGACCGTGCCGAAGAACGGGTTGCCCATCTCGGGGATGACCAGGCCGATCGCGGCGTCGCGCGCGCCGACCCGCATGTTGCGGGCCATCAGGTTGGGCTGGTAGCCCAGCTTCCTGACGGCCTCCATGACGCGCTCGCGGGTCTCGACGGCGACCGGGCCGTCGTCGTTGAGCACCCGCGAGACCGTCTTCGCCGTGACGCCGACCTCACGCGCCACATCTGTCATCGTCGGACGCCGCATTGCGCCCATGTTAGTGGCCGCCCATCAGGACAACCCGATAGCCTCCGCCGCGCCCTGGTCCGCCACCACCGCCTTGCCGTCCGAGACCTGAAGGGCGCCGGTCATGATGGCCACCACCTCGGCCATGCTGTGGTCACCCGGCTTGATCTGGGCGACCCGGCGGCCGAGGCGCTGGACGTGGATGCGGTCGGCGATCTCGAACACGTGCGGCATGTTGTGGCTGATCAGCACGACCGGCGTGCCCCCGTCGCGGACCCGTTTGATCATGTCGAGCACCTGGCCGGACTCCTTGACGCCGAGCGCGGCGGTGGGCTCGTCCATGACCACGACGTGCGTGGCCCACGCCACCGCCCTGGCCACGGCCACGCCCTGCCGCTGGCCGCCGGACAGCGACTCGACCGGCTGGGTGAGCGAGCGCAGCCCGATCTTGAGCTCGGCCATGTGCCGGGCGGACTCCTCGCGCATGCGCTTCTTGTCGAGCATGCGGAAGACGCTGCCGAGGATGCCGGGCTTGCGGATCTCGCGGCCGAGGAACATGTTCGTGGCGATGTCGAGCGAGGCCGCCACCGCGAGGTCCTGGTAGACGGTCTCGATGCCCTGCCGGCGTGCCTCCAGCGGGTCGCGGAAGCGCACCGGCTTGCCGTCGAGCAGGATCTCGCCGGTGTCGGGCTGGAGCGCGCCCGTGAGCGCCTTGATGAGGCTGGTCTTGCCGGCGCCGTTGTCGCCGATGACGGCGAGCACCTCGCCGGGCATCAGCTCGAAGTCGGCGCCGTCGAGCGCGGTCACGTGGCCGTAGCGCTTCACCAGGCCGCGGGCCTGGAGCACGGGGGTCGTCATCGGTTCCTCCTGCGGGAGAGCTGGTCGACCGCGACGGCGAGGATCACCAGGATGCCGGTGATGAGCGTCTGGTAGATCGACGGTACGCCCATCAGCTGCAGCCCGTTGCGGAACACCCCCACGATGAGCGCCCCGACGAGCGTGCCGATCACCAGGCCGCGGCCGCCGAACAGGCTCGTCCCGCCCAGGACGACCGCGGTGATGCTGTCCAGGTTGTCGGTCTGGCCGGCCTGCGGGTCGCCCACGCCGGTACGCGAGACCAGCAGCAGGGCGGCGATGCCGTACACGAAGCCGGCCAGCGTGTAGACGCCGATGGTCAGCCGGCGCGTCCTGATGCCGGTCAGGCGGGCCACCTCGGGGCTGTTGCCGAGCGCGTACACGTGGCGGCCCCACGCCGTGGAGCCGAGCAGGTACGCGAACAGCAGGAACAGCAGGATCGTCAGCAGCGAGCCGTAGGTGACGTTCGTCTGCCCGACCTGGAACGTCTGGCCGAGGAACGTCAGCACCGGCGGCAGGTCCGTGACCGTCTGCTCGTTGGAGTAGATGTGGGTCAGGGCGAAGACCACGTTCAGCATGCCCAGCGTCACGATGAACGGCGGCAACGAGATCCGTGTCACCAGCAACCCGTTGACCAGCCCGAACAGCGAGCAGACGGCGAGCCCGGCGGCGATCGCGAGGACCGGCGGCAGGCCGCTGTCCACGGCCAGCTTGGTCATCACGATGCCGCCGAACGCCATGATCGCGCCGTTGGACAGGTCGATGCCCGCGGTCAGGATGATCAGCGTCTGGCCGATGGCCAGCGTGCCGACCACCATGACCTGCTGGATGATCAGCGAGAAGTTCGGGCCGGTGAAGAACTGGTCGGTCCTGAGCGCGAAGAACACGCAGGCCAGGACGAGCGCGGCCAGCGGGCCCGCGACGGGTGCGGAGATCAGGCGGCGCGGCAGCGTCGCTTCCATGACGGCCATGTCAGCCCCAGCAGTTCGCCAGGCCGAAGGCCGTGTCCTTGGCCTCGACGCCGGAGACGGACTTGTCGGTGATCAGGGTGACGCCGGTGTCGGTGTAGCCGGAGGCCTTCTTGCCGGTCTTGGCGAACTCCGACACCGCCTTGACGCCGTCCTCGGCCATCTTGAGCGGGTACTGCTGGCTCGTGGCGGCGATCTGGCCCGACTTCACGGCCTTGGTGCCGGTGCAGCCGCCGTCCACGGAGACGATGAGCACGTCCTTCTCGCGGCCCTTGGCCTTCAGCGCCGTGTACGCGCCCAGCGCCGCGGGCTCGTTGATCGTGTAGACGAGGTTGATGTCGGGGGCCTTCTGCAGGCAGTTCTCCATGGCGGTCTGGCCCTTGGCCTGGTCGCCCCTGGTGTCCTGGGAGCAGACGACGGACGGGTCTCCCTCCGCGATCCCGTACCCCTTCAGGAAGCCGTCGTGCCTGAGCTGGCCGACGGTGATGCCGGGGGCCAGGTCGAGGGTGGCGATCTTGGCGGGCTTGCCGGCCATGGCGGCCTTGGCGTACTGGCCGATCAGCTCGCCGGCCTTCAGGTTGTCGGTGGCGAACAGCGCGTCCGTGGCGTCCTGCGGGTCCGTCGGCGTGTCCAGCGCGATGACGAGCACGCCCGCGTCGCGGGCCTTCTTGACGGCGGGCACGATGGCCTTGGTGTCGCTCGGCGTGATGAGGATGCCCTTCACACCGGCGGCGACCATGTTCTCGATGGCCGTGATCTGGGAGGCGTTGTCGCCGTCGAACTTGCCGGCGGCGGTCATCAGCTCCATGCCGTTGGCCTGGGCCGACTTCTGGGCGCCCTCCTTCATCTTCACGAAGAACGGGTTCGTCTCGGTCTTGGTGATGAGGCCGACCTTGGGCGTCGCGGAGGAGCTCTGCCCGGCGCCTCCGCCCCCGCCGCCACATCCGGTGACGAGAAGGGCGGTGGCCAGGAGTCCGGCCGAAATCTTTGCATTCATGGGCGGTTCCTATCAGGGGGGACCCGATGTCATCGTTGACATATGTCAACGTTGACATCCGCTGTGCTGCGATGATGGACTCCCATCCGAGAAACGTCAATGCCCCCATGCCGTAACAAATCGGCAACGTGCCTGAAAGGCAGGCTCGATGATCGCTGTCCTGGGCGAGTGCGTCGCCGACGGCTTCACCACCCGCTCCCCCGGCGACCACCCCCTCATATCCGGGCCTGCCGAGCACGGCGGGGAGGCGATGGAGCTGGGGTTGCGGGTGCTGCCGGGCGGCGGGCCCGCGAACACGGCGGTGGCGCTGGCCCGGCTCGGGACCCCCACGCGCTTCCTCGGCCGCGTCTCCGGCGACGTGTTCGGCGAGCTGTTCCGCCGCCACCTCGCCTCCTCGGGCGTGGACCTCTCGGCCGCCATCGACGCCAAGGAGCCCAGCACGCTCGCCGTCGCCGCCCTCGACGCCGGCGGGCAGGCCGAGTACACCTTCTACGCCGACGGCACCGCCGACTGGCAGTGGACCCCGTACGAGCTGGACCTGGACCGCCTCGGCCCGGTCGCCTGCCTGCACACCGGATCGCTCGCCCTGGCCAGGGAGCCGGGCCGGACGGCGGTGGAGGCCTTCGCGCGGGAGGCCGCCGGGCGCGCCACGATCTCGGTCGACCCGAACGTCCGCCCCAGCCTCGCCTCCCTGGCCGACTACCCGGTGTCGCGCTGGTGCGAGTGGACCGACATCCTCAAGCTCAGCGCGGACGACCTCGACTTCCTGCTGCCCGGCGTGCCGATGGAGCGTGCCTGCGACACCTGGCACGCCGCCGGCGCCCGGCTGATCGTCGTCACGAGGGGCGCGGCGGGCGCGCTGGTGTCCCTGGACGGCGAGCGCGCGTCGGTGCCGGCGCCGGAGGTGAACGTGGTGGACACGGTCGGGGCGGGCGACTCCTTCACCGCGGGCCTCCTGCACAGCCTCGCCGCCAAGAACCTCCTGGGGGGCCGCCTGGACGGCCTCGATCTGGGGACGGCGGTGGAGGCGGCCGAGTTCGCGGTGAGGGTGGCGGCACTGACGTGCTCGGTCGCGGGCGCCAACCCACCCTGGACCGTGTGATCATTCCGTCGGGACCGTACGGTAGCCGTTCCAGACGAAGCGGGCGGTCGTCACCGCGTCGTCACCGTCGCCGGTGATGAGCTGGTGGACGGCGATCCCGTCGAGCTCGCGGTACTCGCACCACTCGTGGTCGGACGTGAGCACCAGGTCCAGCCCCAGGTTAACCAGCAGGTCGAACACCTGCCCCCGGTTCGTCCTGTCCACCCCCACGAACACCTCGTCCAGCAGGATGAACCGGGGACAGCCCGGGTCGCTCTGGTAGTGCGCGGCCACCGCGGCGAACAGCGGCAGGTGCAGCGCGATCGCCTTCTCCCCGCCGGACAGCGCCCCGTGCAGCTTCCTGGTGAGGTCCTGCCAGCCCTGCCCGTCGCCGCGGTCCAGCCTGACCGTGAACCGGTGCCAGGCCGTGTAGTCGAGCACCTTCATGAGCTGGTCCTCCCAGCTCGCCGACGAGTTGTCGGCCCGCGCCTCCTCCACCCGGTCCCTGAAGAAGACGTACAGGGCCTCCCTGTCGGCCTCGTCCAGCCCGGCCGGGTCGCGCAGCAGCAGGTCGCGGGCGGCCCGGGTGCCGGGCGACTGGGTGGGATCGACCTGCCACACCAGGCGGACGGCCACCCGGGAGGCGGTGCGGACGCGTTCGAGGCGCTGGTTCATGCCCTCCACCAGCGCGGTCGCCTGCCTGATCCGGTCGGCGAGGTGCCGCCGCGTGTCGCCGGCCAGCGTCCGGTCGAACAGGTCCCGCTCCGCCTCCGTGATGTCCGAGCGCCGCTCGTCGCGCTCCTTGCGCAGCGCCTCGCTGAGGGCGGCGGCCCCCGCCCGGACACCGGCGACGGTGGCGGTCAGCAGCTGGACGTCCTCGTCGGGCGTCAGCTCCAGGTCCGCGCGGTCGGCGAGGATCTCCCTGGCGTGGTGGAAGGCGTCCAGCAGCCGCGCCTCCGCCTCCTTGACGTTCTTCTGCTCGTACGGCACCGCCGCGAGCTGCTCGGCGACGTCCCCGGCCGAGACCAGCACGGCCCGCACCCCGGCGTCGCGCGCCAGCTCGACCGTCGCCCGCGCGTCGGCCGCCAGGTGCCCGGCCGTCAGGCCGCGGAAGCGTTCGGACACCTCGTCCCGCACCCGTCCCGCCTCGGCGTGCTTCTCCTCGGCCGTGCCCAGCTCGCCCCTGAGCTCGCCGAGCCGGGCGTGCATGCGGGCCAGGTCGTCGTTGACCGAGCGGATGAGGCGGCGGCAGGTCTGGTACGCGGCCTGCGTCTCCTGGAGCCGCTCCAGCACGCGCAGGTGCTCGGCGCCGACCGTGGACTCGACGGCCGCGAGCTTCTCCGCCAGCGTGACGGCGCCGGCCGCGGCGTCCTCGGCGCGTTCGACGGCCCTGACCGCGAGCTCCTGGTATTCGCCGGCGGTCTCGGCGGCGTGCTGGGCGCGCTCCGCGGC
>NZ_JBSFTC010000203.1:0-21234 GCF_053590415.1 Nonomuraea sp. NPDC003201 | reverse complement strand
GGCCCCGGCGCGCGGGGGCGCGTCGTGGCCGCCGGCCGCGTGCCAGCGGGCCGCGATCTCCCGCACGCGCTCCGCGTCGGGGCCGGAAGCCCGGCCGTCCTCGGCGGCCTGGCGGAGTTCGTGCCCGATCAGGTCCTCCGGCTGGACCCAGGTGAGCCGGATCACCGGCGGTCGAGGTCGGCGAAGGCGGCCTCGTGGCCGCGGCGCCGTACCAGGTCGTCGGCGTGCACCCGGCGCGCCACCTCCGCGATCGCGAGCCCGGGAGCCACCAGGTCCGTACGGCTGGCCGCCCCCACCTGCGAGACCCACGGCGACGGCACCGCGGACAGCCCCCCGAGAGCGCCCGCGATGGCCCCGCCCATGGACGCGATCGAGTCGGCGTCGCGCCCGTAGTTGACGCCGCCCAGCACGGTCTCGCGGTAGTCGCCCTTGGCGATCACCAGGAACCCGAGCGCCAGCGGCAGCTCCTCGATGCTGTGCACCCGGCTCGGCCGCCGCGCCCCCAGCCCCTGGTCGCGGTAGGTGTCGGCGACCGTGTCGTAGGGCCGCATGGCGGCGCGCAGCGTCTCGAACGACCCGTCCCAGTGCCCCAGCCCGGCGGCGGCCTCGCAGACGGACTCGATGGCGGCCCTCGTGCCGTCCTTGGCCAGGCGCAGGCAGGCCGCGATCACGGAGTCCGTGGTGGCGCCCGGTCGCATGGCCTCGGCCACGGCGGCGGCCATCACCCCGGCGGCCTCCCGGCCGTAGCTGGACTGGTGCGCCCCGGCCAGGTCGACGGCCTCGGCGTAGGCGGCGTCGGGGTCGGCGGCGTTCACGATGCCGACGGGGGCGACGTACATGGCGGCGCCGCAGTTGACGATGTTGCCGACGCCGGCCTCGCGCGGGTCCACGTGCCCGTAGTGGAGCCTGGCCACGATCCACTTCTCGGCCAGGAAGATCCGCTGCAGCGGCAGCGCCTCGGCCTCCAGCTCGGGGATCCAGCGCCGTTCGCCCATCAGCTCGGGCACCAGGTGCTCGGCCATCGAGTACGCGGTCAGGTGCCCGCCGGCCTTCTCGTAGACGCGGATCAGGGCGTGCGTCATCAACGTGTCGTCCGTGATGTGGCCGTCGCCCTTGTGGTACGGGGCGATGGGGCGGGCGTTGCGCCAGTCCTCGTTGAACGGCGGCACGATGCCCTCGACGCGGCCCCCGTACCTCTCGACGATCTGCTCGGGGGTCCAGCCCTCGGTGGCGCCGCCCAGCGCGTCACCGACCGCCGCCCCCGCCACGCAGCCAGTGGCCCTGTCTTCAAGCGGCGTCATGCGATTCCCTCCGATAGTCCTGTCGATAGCTGGATCAGATCCCGGCCCGCCAGCTCAGGCAGGCAACAACCGGCCAGCGTGCGGGCCGACGCGATCCACCCCTCCGGGATCGCCTCCAACCCACGGCACGCGCCCGCGAGCGCGCCGGTCAGCGCGGGCGCCGAGTCGGCCAGCGCGGCCAGGCAGGCGGCCGCGGGCACGGCCCGTGAAAGGTCGCCGCCCGCCGCCTCGGCCAGCGCCAGCGCCACCGGCACGGTCTGCGCGGCGCCGACGCCGTAGCTGTAGACGTGGTCGAGCAGCGCGGCGTCCAGCGCGGGCACGGCCGCGAACGGGTCGCCCGCCTTGCGCGTGACGGCCAGCGCCGCGCGGGCGTTGTGGCCGATGGCGGTGTCCTCGGGCAGTACGGCCAGCGCCGCCTCCACCGCCCCGGCCACCGATCCCGACCGCACGGCCTCGGCCACGGCGGCGGCCATGGCCAGGGCGCCCAGGACGCCGTCGTAGGCGTTCGTCACCTGGGCGTCCTGCGTGGGGTCCCGTCCCAGGACCCCGAACGCCACGGCCCTGACGGCGGCGGCGTCGTCGAAATGGTGCGGGTTGTCGTGCCCGGACGCGGGCGGCTCGAGGCCCTTGGCGAGGTTGTCGAGCGCGGTGGCCACCGAGATCCGCCCTCTGACGCCGTCCCGGGGCAGCTCCCTGAACGCCTCGGCCCTCGGGCGGTCGATCGTGAGCGCCGTCCAGGCGAGCCATTCGGCGTCGTCGGACGGGCCTACGGCCAGCGGGGCCGTGGGCTGGTTGAGCGCGAACGGGACCGGCAGCGTGGTGACCTCGTGCTCCTCCGCGAAGGCGTCCAGCTCTCTGTGCAGGCGTCTGCTCCAGGGGGCGTGCAGGGCCGCCCGGTGCCTGGCCGCCGGCCATCCGGCGGCGTCACCGACGGCGAGCCCGGCGAAGGCCCCTCTGATTCTGTCCCCCGACATCGTGATCTACAGTCCTCCCGCCAGTTCGTCGGCGACGTCCAGTACGTGTCTTCCGGCCACGACGGGCAGGCATTTGCCTGTCACGGGTCCGATCCTGGCCGCCCACCGCTCGGGCACGCCGCCCTCGCCGCGCATGGCTCCGGCGATCGCCCCGGCGATGGCGCCGATCGTGTCGGCGTCCCTGCCCAGGCTCACCCCGAACGTCACGGACGCCTCGACGTCGCCGTCCCCGGCCAGCACGGCGGCCAGCGCCAGCGCCACGGCCTCGGGGGCGACGTCGGTCCAGGGGTAGTGCCTGACGACCACGGCCTCGTGCAGCGCCTCGACGAGCGCGCCCTCGTGCGTGGTGGGCAGGGTCCCGCAGGCCCGTACGACGTTGCGGGCCGTCCACGAGTCGGCGGGGATCACCGACAGCGCCGCCCGTACGACGTCCTGGACCGAGGCCCCGCCCATCGCGGCGGCCACGGCCCCGGCGACCGCGCGGCCACCCAGGATGCCCTCGCCGGACCCGCTGACCAGCCCGTCCTGCTCCACCAGCCGGGCCGCCTCCGCCGGATCGCCCGGGCAGAACACCCCGTACGGCGCCGCCCGCATCGCGAGCCCGTCCGACCAGCCGTGCGAGTGCACCAGCCCCGTCAGCGGCGGCTCCAGCCCGCGGCGAAGCGCTTCGACAGTGCCCAGCTCGGAGAACCCGGCTCCGCGCATGGGCCCGGCGATCCGCGGGATGATCTCCCGCCGGTACGCCTGCGCCACGTCGGCGGAGCTCAGCGCGTGCCCGTGCCGCACCAGGAGCGAGGCGGCGAAGATGGCGTACTCCGTGTCGTCGGTCCCGCCGCCCTCGATCTCCGTGAGCCGGCCCCACCGCCGCCGGATCTCCGACGGCGACAGGTTCTCGGCCGGGGCCCCGAGGGCGTCCCCGGCCGCGAGGCCGAGGAGACACCCACGGGCTTTATCCCGATAAATCACCGCTGGTACCGCTCCAACACCTTGTTGCCGTCCTCGACCAGCTTCGAGGCCGCCTGGTCAATGGTGATCTTATTGGCGAAGTACTCCTGCAGCGTCGGCGTGGCCACCTTGGTCTTCCACTCGTCGAACCCGTTCACCTTGAGGAACGGCGCCACGACGAGGTTCTTGGCGGAGGCGGTGGCCACGTCCCAGCCGTTCTCCTTGGTGGTCATCGCCGGGTCGGCGGCGGCGGCCTGGGAGGTCGGCAGGAGCCAGTCACCCTTGGCGAGCTTGGCCTGGTTCGCGCCGTTCAGGAAGAAGGCGATGAACTTCATGGCCTCGTCCGCGTGCTTGCTGTCCTGCGCGATCGACAGCGTCTGCGAGACCGCGCCCTGCTGGGCGCTCGTGCCCTTCGGCGCGGGGAGCGTGACCCACTCGAAGCCCGGCGGAGCCTGCTCGGCGACCTGCTGGCGCAGGTAGACGCCGGCGGGCAGCAGCGCGAACTTGCCCTTGTAGAAGGCCGGCAGCGGATCCGCGGTGCCCTGGCCGAGCGCGGCCGGGTCGGCGGACTTGTCCTTGTAGAGCTGGTCGTGGATGCGCTGGAGCACCTCGCGCTCCTCGGGGCCGACCTTGACCGTGGTCTTGCCGTCGGCCGTCTGGAAGAACGTGCCGCCGAAGTTGAGCGCCAGGTTGAGCGTCTTGTTGACCGGCGACTTCATCGGCCAGGCCACGCCGAAGTTGCCGCCCTTGGTCATCTTCTTGGCCGCGGCCGAGAACTCGTCCCACGTCCAGGGGTTGTCGGCCGTCGGGACGCGCGCGCCGGAGGCGTCGAGCAGCTTCTTGTTGGCGATGATGACCTGCGACTCCTGCAGGAACGGCACGCCGTACACGCCCTGCTGGCCCTTGCCGTCGTCGAAGGTGACGGTGTCCCAGGCGGGCTGCGGGATGTCGCTCTTGAGCTCGGCGGGCAGCTTGTCCTTCAGGTCGAGCAGGTAGCCGTCGGAGGCGAAGCCGGACAGCGCGGGCGAGTCGTTGTGGATGACGTCCGGCGCCGTGCCGCCGGCGAACTGGGTGACGAGCTGGTCGTTGACGTTGTCCCAGCTGCCCTGGACGTAGGTGACCTGGATGTTGGGGTTGGCCTTGTTCCACTCGTCCACGAGCTGCTTGTTCGCGGCGACGGATTCCTTCTGCCACGCCAGGCTGAGGAAATTGATCTTTACTGGCTCGTTGGGGGCGGACGACGGCTGCGTGCCGCCGCCTCCCCCGCCGCACGCGGCGGCAAGCGTGAGGATCGCCGCAGCCGCCAGAGCGGACGTGATTCGCATGTGAGCCTCCTAGCCCTTCACGGCGCCGGCCATCAGGCCGGACTTCAGTCGCCGCTGAATGATTGCGAAGAAGATCAGGCTCGGGATCGTCGCCATGAGCGACGCCGCGGCCAGCGGGCCGAGCCTGGCCACCCCCTCAGGACCGGTGAACCGCACCAGAGTGAGCGGGAGCGTCATGACATCGGGGTTCTGCAGGACCACGAGCGCGAACATGAACTCGTTCCACGACGAGATGAACGAGAACAGCAGCGTGGCCACCACGCCCGGGGCCAGCAGCGGCGCGACCACGCTCGCGATCGAGCGCAGCCGGGTCGCGCCGTCCACGGCCGCGGCCTCCTCCAGCTCACGCGGCACCGAGCGCACGTACCCCTGCAGCATCCACAGCGCGAACGGCAGCGTGAACGTCACGTGCACGACCACCAGGCCGGGCAGCGTGTTCACCAGGTCCAGATCGCGCAGGATCATGAAGAGCGGAATGATGATCAGGATGAACGGGAACACCTGGCTGACCAGCACCCACCCGATGGCGATCCGGTTGAGCAGGCTGCGGTAGCGGGCCATCGCGTAGGAGGCCGGCAGCGAGATCAGCACCGTGATCACGCTACTGAACAGCGCCACGACCAGGCTGCGCAGCCCCGCGCCCACCAGGTCCTGCTCGCCGAACGCGTCGGCGAAGTTGGCCAGCGTCGGTTCGCGCGGGATCCACGTGGGGTCGGCCAGGGCCATCTCCCGCGGCGTCTTCAGCGCCGTCGACAGCAGCCAGACCAGCGGGAACGCCAGGAAGACGATGTACGCGACCAGCGCCGCGTACTGCGAGAAGCGCCTCATCACTTGGCCTCCTTCATCTGGCGTCCCAGGTAGAGCGCGAGCACGGCCAGCACGACGATCGCCATCGCGAGGCCGAGCATCGAGGCGTAACCGGCCATCCGGTACCGGAACGCCTCCTCGTACGCGAACAGCATCGGCAGCCGCGTCTGCCCGCCCGGCCCGCCCTGCGTGAGCACGTAGACCAGGCCGAACTGGTTGATGTTCCACACGAAGTCGAGCGAGGTGATCGCCACGATCACCGGCCTGAGCTGCGGCAGCGTGATGTTCCAGAACCGCCGCCAGCGGGTCGCGCCGTCCACCTCGCCCGCCTCGTAGAGCTCCTTCGGGATGCCCTGCAGGCCCGCCAGCAGGACCACCGTGGTCTGCGGCATGCCGGTCCAGATGCCGACCACGATGATCGCCGGCAGCGCGAGCGAGAAGTCGGCCAGCCAGTTGACGTCCGTGCCCAGCAGGTCGTTCAGGATGCCCGCGTCGGGGTGGTAGACGAGCTTCCACATCAGGCCAATGACCACCGGCGGCATCGCCCACGGCACCACCGCCAGCACCCGGGCCACGCCCCGGAACCGCAGGTTCTCGTTGAGCAGCAGCGCCAGGCCGAGCGCGGCCAGGAACTGCAGCACCGTGACCGAGACGCCCCAGATCGCACCGATCTTGAAGGAGGACCAGAACTCGTCGTCGGTCAGCAGCCGGCCGAAGTTCTCCAGGCCGACGAAGCTCGTCTCGTGGTTGCGGGTGTTGCGGGCGTCGGTGAACGCCAGGCCGATGCCGTACAGCAGCGGGCCCACGCTGAACAGCGCCACCGGCACCAGGGCGGGCAGCATGAGCAGCCACATCTCGCGCGTCTGGCGCGAGATCCGGCGGCGCTTGGCGCGCCGCGTCCCGCGCGGCGGCGCCGGTCTCGTCACGGTCGCCGTCACGCCTCTTCCCTTTCGTCCGTACGGTGCTCGTGTCCGGGCTCGTATCCGGGCTCGTATCCGGGCTCGTATCCGGCGGTGGAGGCGCGGACCACGAGCTCGGGCGGCACGGTGACCAGCCTCGGCTCGCGATCGCCTCCCTGCAGCCGTTCGAGCAGCAGCTCGGCGGCGGCCTTGCCACGCTCGGCGGACCCCAGCGAGACGCTGGTCAGCGACGGCCAGGAGGCGGCGGCCAGGTCGGTGTCGTCCATGCCGACCACCGCCACGTCCTCCGGCACCCGCCGGCCCGCCGCGCGCAGCACGTCGAGCGCGCCGAGCGCGATCAGGTCGTTGGCGCACATCAGCGCGTCCACGTCGGGAACCCTGGCGAGCAGCTCCGCCACCGCCCGGCCCCCTTCCGCGCGGTAGAAGTCGCCGATCTGCACGAGGTTCTCGTCGTAGGGCAGGCCGAGGTCCTGGAGCGCCTCCCGGTACGCGGCCCCGCGGGCGGCGCCGGGGACGGTGTCCAGCGGGCCGTTGACCATGGCGATCCGGCGGCGGCCGAGCGCGTACAGGTGATCGATCGCCAGCCTGACACCGGTCCGCGAGTCGGCCCGTACGTTGTCCACGCGGGTGCCCTCGGGCACCGAGCCGATGATCACGACAGGGGTGCGGGCGGCGGCCAGCATCTGCAGGTGCGCCTCGGTGACCCGCAGCGGGCTCATGATCAGCCCGTCCACGTACCGCTCGCCCAGGCTGTGCAGCACGTCGATCTCGTCGGCCACGACGGCGTCGGTGGAGTGCAGCACGAGCCGGTACCCGGCGGCCTTCAGCACGGGCTGGATCTGGCGGAGCATGGCCAGGTAGGCGGGGTTGCCGACGTCGGCCATGGCGAAGGCGACCTGGTGGGTGCGGCGCGACTTGAGCGATCTGGCCACGGCGTTGCGCACGTAGCCGAGCTCGTCGGCGGCGGCCATCACCTTGCGCACGGTCTCTTGCCTGGTCGGCAGGCCGTTCAGCACCCGCGAGACGGAGGCGATCGAGACACCGGCGCGCTCGGCGATCGTGTTGATCGTGGGTCCGTCGGCCAAGGCTGTCCTTCCATGTCCTGTAAACGTTTACGATCTAGGTGCTGTAAACGTTTACGGTGTTTGGGACATGAAATATGCGCGTAACTTGCAGGTCAAGTCACGATCGCATAACACCAGGTCAAACCCACATTCCGCAGTCTCCCACGCTCCCACGGCAACCCGCCACCACCCGCATGGCAACCGGCCACCGCGCAAGTCACGCCGAACCCCACCGCCCCGCACCCCGCCGACCCGGCGTCCGGTGGGTGGCGGTGACGGCGGGGACCGGGAGCCGCCGTGAGGCGCCCCGCCGTGCGGGGGGTCAGTCGTGGGCCGGGGCCGGGGTGGGGTCAGGGTTGGGGGTTGCGGTGGGGAGGTGGGTCAGGGTGCGGATGGCGGGGGCGCCGCTGAGGGCGACGACGGCGGCGAGGACCGCCGGGATGATCAAGGCGACCGGCAGGGACGAGGCCTCGGCCACGTAGCCCAGGACGGCGGGCCCCAGGAGGAGGCCGCTGTAGCCGAAGGCGGTCACCATGGCGAGGGCGCGGCCGACGCGGCCCCCGGCGGCCCCGACCGCGCTGAAGAGGACCGGGATCACCGTGGCCAGCCCGACGCCCGCCAGCGCCCAGCCGGTCCAGGCGAAGACGATCTGGAGGGCGCCTCCCGCCACCGGCGACACCAGGACCAGGATGTAGCCGGCCGTGGCGAACACGCCCGCGAGCTGGATGGTGCGCACCGAGCCGAGCCGGGCGCGGATGGGGTCGCCGAGCAGGCGGATGGTGGTCATGGCCACTGAGAAGATCGTGTACGCGAGCGGCGCCATGGCCGGATCCGTGTCCAGCACCCACCGGGCGTGCAGGGCGGCCCAGTCGATGGCGGCGCCCTCGCTCAGGTGCGCCGCGAAGGCGGCCAGGCCGAGCAGGGCGATCAGGCCCCAGCCCAGCGACGAGCCGGAGGAGGCGCCGGTCTCCGACGCGGTGGCGTGGGAGGGCGGGTCGGGGAGCAGGAGGCGGGCCGCCGGCACGTAGAGGAGGGGCACGACCAGCGCCGCCACGATGAGCAGCCACTGCGCGTCCACGCCGGTCTGCAGCGCGAGCGAGGTGAGCCCGCCGCCGGCCGCCCCGCCCAGGCTCCACGTGCCGTGGAAGGCGGAGATGATCGGGCGGCCGTAGCGGCGTTCGACCTCGACGGAGTGGGCGTTCATGGCGACCTCGGTCACCCCGAGCCCGATCCCGAACAGCACCGCGAGCACCGCCAGAGCCCAGTACGAGGACGCGAGGGCGGGGCCGAGCAGCACCAGCCCCGAGAAGGGACCGGCGAACCAGCACACCCGGCGGCTGGACCACCTGTCCACCAGCGGCCCTGCCACCAGCATCGACACCAGGGCGCCACCCGAGATCAGCAGCAGGACGCTGCCCAGCCTGGCGGGGCCGAGGCCGAGCCGGTCGTTCAGGGACGGGAGCCCGGCGGCCCACAAACCCATCACGAACCCGGCGAGGAAGAAGAATCCGAACACTCCGGCACGAGCACGTCTGGCGTCAATGAGGCTTTTGTTCACGGCTAGAGCATAAACTGTGGTCCGTGATCGGTGCTACGACGAGTGGCGAGCTTCGCGCGCACAACCGGATCCGGCTGCTGCGCGCCGTACACGACTGCGGGGCCACCCGCACGAGGTCGCAGCTGACCCGCGACCTGCGCCTGGCGCGGGGGACGGCGTCGGTGCTGGTGGCCGGGCTCGCCGAGGACGAACTGCTGCACGAGGAACCCGCCAGGGAGCACGCCCGGGGACGCCCGACGCAGGTGCCGGGCCCGCATCCGCGCGGCCCGCTCGCCCTGGCGGTGGACGTACGGGAGGACGCCTGGGAGCTGGCGGCCTGCGAGTTCGGCGGCCGGACCGAGACGCTTGACCTGCGCCCGCACGACGGCACCCCAGAAGGCGTCCTGAGACCCCTGGGCGAGGCCGTCGCCGCCCACCGCCGCCGCCTCGGGCACCGGGTGGTGGGCCTCGGGGTGGCCTTCGCGGGTCCGGTCCGGCACGGCGGCCTGGTGGACATCGCCCACCTGGGCTGGCGCTCGGTCGACGTCCCGCGCCTGCTCGGCCCGGACGTCCCGGCGCCCGTCGTGGGCAACGACACCGCGTTCGCGGCGCTGGCCGAGGCGCGCAGGGGGCGGCTGCGGGGCGTCCAGGTGGGCCTGCACCTGCACGTGGACTTCGACCTCGGCGGCGTGCTCGTCGTGGACGGGCGGCCGCTGGGCGGGGCGAGCGGCGCGGGGGCCGAGTTCGGTCACATGCCGCTGACCGGCGGCGACCGCCCCTGCCCGTGCGGCGCGATCGGCTGCTGGAGCATGGACGTCGGCACGAACGCCCTGCTCCGCCACGTCGGCCTCGCCCACGGCGGCGGCAAGGGGCGCGCCCAGGCCGAGCGGGTGCTGGCCACCAGCGAGGAGGCGGTCGCGGCCAACGCCGGAGCGCTCGGACGCGGCATCGCGGCACTCGTCAACGCCCACGACCCCGAGGTCGTGACCCTCTCGGGCCACGGCGTGGAGCTGCGCGAGCGCGCCGGGAAGGCGCTCCTCGCGGCCTGCGGGCCCCGCCTCATGGCCATCCGCCGCGACCACCCGCCCAGGATCGAGGGCTCGGCGCTGGGCTGGCGCGGGGCGCTGGTGGGGGCGATGGAGTCGGTGTTCGACGCCTTCCTCACGCCGGAGTGTGTCGAAATGTGGCGGGAAAACCGGCCTGACCAGGGTCGCGACACGCCCGAGCGGCGGAATGTGATGAATTCCACGCTGATGGGGTGAAGCCTCTCCGGCTCCCTCCCCCCTTCCGAGCCATGCTAGCGATCTTGCCGCGCCCGGCCAAGGGTTGTACGCATGAGAGGAAGACCCATCATGATCCCGGCGATCCGAGGGAAGCACGCGTGAATCTCGAGCTCGCGCTCCGCATGACCGAGGCCGCCGTCAGGCGGGCGATCCGCGAAGGCGCGGTGATCTCCGTGGCCGTCGTCGACGAGGGCGGACATCTGGTGTCTTTCCAGCGTATGGAGGGTGCGGAGATCGCGGGGCCGGGTCTCGCGCAGGGCAAGGCGTACACCTCGGTGGCCCTGCGCAGACCCACCGCGGAGCTGGCCGTGCGGACGGCTCCGGGAGGTGACCTGTACGGCCTGCCCAGGCATGATTACGTCTGCGTCGGAGGCGGCATCCCGCTCTGGGCGGACTACGGTGGGGGAGCCCGCGTGGTCGGCGGCATTGGCGTCAGCGGAGGCGCGATCACGCAGGACGTGGTGTGCGCGGAAGCGGCCGCGGAGGTTTGGCGGACACGTTGAGCGGCGCTTTTCGCAACACGAACCGCTGGTATCCGCCATGATTAGCCACTGCACCACGGGTAACAGAATCCCGAACGTTAACTCCCCGAGGAGAGAATCGAGATGGCACTTCCCACCCTCACCCCCGAGCAGCGTCAGGCGGCTCTGGCCAAGGCCGCCGAGGCGCGTGCGGCCCGCACCGCCCTGCTGGCCAAGGTCAAGGCCGGCGAGCTGACGTTCGCCCAGCTGCTCGAGCGCGACGACGACATCGCGAAGAAGATCAAGGTGTCGCAGGCCCTGCGCGCCGTCAAGGGCGTCGGCCCGGCCAAGGCCACCGCGCTGATGGAGGAGGCGGGCGTCGACGAGAAGCGTCGCCTCGGCGGCCTGGGCGCCCAGCAGCGCAAGAAGCTGGTCGACGCGCTCGGCTAATCCCCCGAGCGGCCAGGTCCGCGCGCGACGCCGCGCGGACCGGCCACCACCCCTCGACACCCCCCTCGCCCCTCCCCCGGACCGGCCCTCGACCGGTGGGAGGATCAGGAACGCAGGTAGGTCAGGACGGCGAGCACCCGGCGATGCTGGTCGCTGTCCTCCGCGTAGAGGCCGAGCTTGTTGAAGATGCTCCTGATGTGCTTCTCCACGGCCCCGTCACTGATCACGAGCTGCCGTCCGATGGCCGGATTGGACTTCCCCTCGGCCATCAGCCCGAGCACCTCGCGCTCCCGCGGCGTCAGCTGCGCCAGCGGATCGTCCTTACGTCTGCGCACCATCAACTGGGACACCACCTGCGGATCGAACACCGTCCCGCCCGCGGCCACCCGCCGCAGGCCCTCCAGGAACTCGTCCACGTCGACGACCCGGTCCTTCAGCAGGTAACCCACCGCGCCTCTGGCGTCGGCGAGCAGGTCGTCGGCGTAGGAGACCTCGACGTACTGGGAAAGGATCAGCACGGGCGCCCCGGGCACCCTGCGCCGCGCCTCCACGGCCGCCTTGAGCCCTTCGTCGGTGAACGACGGCGGCATGCGCACGTCGACCACCGACACGTCCGGCCTGTGCTCGGCGATCGCCAGCACGAGGGCGTCGCCGTCACCGACGGTCGCGACCACCTCGCAGCCGAACTCCTCCAGCAACCTGACCAGGCCCTCCCTGATCAGAACCGCGTCATCGGCCACGACTACCCGCACGGCACCTCCGCCACGATCACTGTCGGCCCGCCGTCCGGCGACTGCACGCTCAGCTCCCCGTCGACGGCGCGGAGCCGGTCGGCCAGTCCGGCGAGACCGTGTCCCTTGGCGACGTGCGCGCCGCCGACCCCATCATCCCCGATCGTGAGCATGAGGATGTCGCCGATGCGGACCAGCTGGATCGCGCAGCTGGTGGCGCGGCTGTGTTTGGCCACGTTGGTGAGGGTCTCGGCGCAGACGAAGTAGAGGGCGTTCTCCACCGCCGCCTGGTAGCGCTCGGCGGTCTGCACGTCGAGGTCGACGGGGACCGTGCAGCGCCCGGCCAGGGCCGCCAGCGCGGGCGCGAGGCCGCGGTCGGACAGGATGGGCGGCGCGATGCCGCGCGAGAGCGCGCGCAGCTCGTCGAGCGTCTCGCGGGTGGCGGAGATGGCCGACTTGATGGTGGCCTGCGCCGCCTCGGGGTCCTTGGCCATCTGCCGCTGCGCCCTGGACAGCTCCATGGCCAGCGAGACCAGCCGCTGCTGCGGCCCGTCGTGGATGTCGCGCTCCAGCTTGCGCAGCGCGTTGGCCTCGGCGGAGACGGCGGCGGCGCGGCCCTGGGCCAGGTCGTCGATGCGCTCCTGCAGCTCGGCCACGCCGGTCAGCAGGGCCCGGCCGAGCCCGGCGCGCAGCAGCGCGGAGCCGCGCACGGCGAACGGCATGATCAGGGCGAAGACCAGGCCGAGGGAGACGTAGAAGATCGAGTTGACGCCGTAGCCGTCGCCCAGGCCGAGCAGCTCGGGCAGCTCCACGTTGCCGGGGATGCGCGAGGTGATGATGCCGTACACCGGATAGGTCAGGCCGGCCAGCGGGAGCGCCCAGAACACCACGGTGAGCACGAACGACAGGATGGCGAACGGCAGGTTGATGATGCCGTGCAGCAGGTCGAGCCAGGACTGCCCGCTGGTGAGCGGGTTGACGGCCCGGCGGAAGCGGCCCGCTCCGGGCGGCGCGGGCTTGTAGCGGGGCCGTACGGGCGGGCGGTCCAGCACGTCGGCCAGCCAGCCGCGCTCCGCGTCGGCGAAGCCCCGGGCGGCCAGCAGCGTGCCGGCCAGCAGGGGCACGCCCAGCCACACGATCGCCGTGCCCAGGCCGGCCGCGAAGCCGGCGAGCATGATCACGAAGCCGATGACGGCCGTGGGGAAGCCGACGAGCGTGTAACGGGTGTCGAGAAGGACACGCCTCATCCGGGAGCGCATGGAATCACCGTATGGCGTGGCGGTCACCGGCACGAGCGGGTGTACGGGTGTCCGAGGGTAGGGCCAGCCCTACCCCGGAGGGTCACGTGATCTCCACCGCAAGACGGTGGTGAGCGGCAATGTGCGCGGACGCCCCCGACGGGAGCCTTGATTCATCTCCTCGTGCCTGTTGGTCGCGCTCGCACGGGGCTCCGCTGGTTACGCAAGCTACCGCTCTCCGCCCCAGGCTCACCGCTCCGTGCGAATCGAGGCTCCCCCATGACCGTCCTGCTGGACCGCCCCACCGCCGCTCCCGCGGCGCCGTCCCGCGCGGGCACCCGCACGGCGGTGCGGGACCCGTTCATCGACCTGCTGCGTGTGTTCGGCATGGCGCTCATCGTGTTCCAGCACTGGACGATCCCGGTGCTGACCTATGACGGCGGCCGGCTGACCACGGGGAACGCGCTCTCGACGCCCGGCGTGTGGGTGGTGACGTGGATCAGCCAGGTCATGCCGCTGGTGTTCTTCGCGGGCGGCGCGGCGAACGCGATCAGCTTCGCCCGGGCGGACAAGGGCGCGCAGCGGTGGCTGGCCACGAGGCTGCGCCGGCTGGCCTGGCCGCTGCTGCCGCTGGCGGCGGTGTGGATCCCGCTCCCCCACGTGCTGCTCACGCTGGGGGTGCCGCCGCAGCCGCTGGAGACGGGCGCGCGGCTGACCGGCCAGCTCCTGTGGTTCCTGGCCGTCTACCTGATCGCCGTCACGGCCACCCCGTACGCGCTGCGCCTGCACGAGCGGTACGGCCTGCGCGTCCCCGCGGCGCTGGCGGCCGGGGCGGTGCTGACGGACGTGGTGCGCTTCTCGACCGGGTTCGAGGCGCTGGGCTACCTGAACATCGTGTTCGTCTGGCTGGCGGTGCACCAGCTCGGCTTCTTCTACGCCGAGGGCCGGCTGCGGCGCCCGTGGGTGCTGGCGATCGGCGGGTACGGGGCCGCGGCCCTGCTGGTGGCCTACGGCCCCTACCCGGGCAGCATGATCGGCCTGCCGGGCGCCGAGGTGTCGAACATGGCCCCGCCGACCCTGGCCATGCTGGCCGTCGGGATCGGCCAGATCGGCCTGGTCACCCTGCTGCGGCCGTGGCTGCTCCGGCTGCGCACCGACCGCCTGCTGGCCTGGGCGAGCCCCAGGATCATGACCGTGTACCTCTGGCACATGCCGGCCCTGTTCGCGGTGACCGGCGTGGTGGTGGTCCTGCTGGGGATCGACACGCCGCGGCCCGGCAGCGCGTTCTGGCTGGCCGGGTGGCCGATCTGGTTCGGGCTGCTGTGCCTGGTCATGTGGCCGCTGCTGAAGGGGTTCCACAGGTTCGAGACGCCGCCCGCGCTGCCGTACGGGAAGGGCGGTTGGGGCGGCACGCTCGCCTCGGTCGCGCTGATCGGCGGCGGGGTGCTGACGCTGACGGTGGGCGGGTTCGCGCCCGGCGGCGGGCCGTTCCTCGCAGTGCTCGCCCTGCTCGGCGGGCTGCTGCTGACCGGGCCGCGGGCACGCTCTTGAGGGCACCAGTGTGAAGGCACGGGTGAGGATCGCGAAACACCGCCGTCACACGCCGTTGCGCAGAATGTGAGCCATGACGAGTATCCGCGCCCTTGCCGAAGCCGATCTGCCCGCCGTCGCCGACATCTATGCCCATTACGTGACCGGCGGCGTGGCCACGTTCGACGAGACGCCGCTCGACATCGGCCAGTGGCGGGCCAAGGCCGACGGCATCGCGGGCGCGGGGCTGCCGTTCCTGGTGGCCGAGGTGGACGGCGCGGTCGCCGGGTACGCCTACGTCGCCCAGTACCGGCCCAAGCCGGCCTACCGGCACACGGTCGAGGACACGATCTACCTGGCGCCCGCCTTCACCGGACGGGGGCTCGGGAAGCTGCTCCTCGCCGAGCTGATCAAGAAGACCGGCGAGACCCCCGCCCGCCAGATGATCGCGGTGATCGCGGACTCGGGCGACCCGGCGTCGGCCCGGCTGCACAAGGCGTTCGGATTCGAGGAGGCCGGGCGGCTGCGGGCGGTCGGATTCAAGCACGGGCGCTGGATCGACACCGTGCTGCTTCAGCTCGACTTGCGATAAAGGGCCCCTGCCGGTTCGACCACCCGGCAAACTTCGGCAGGATAGAGAGCGTGAGCCTACTCGTTGACCGCCTGCCCGAAGCCATCGACGCCGACCCGGACGCGATCTTCGACGCGTTCGTCCAGTGGAACTCCGAGCGGGGGCTCACTCTCTATCCCGCTCAGGAAGAGGCGCTCATCGAGGTCGTCTCCGGCAGCAACCTGATCCTGGCGACCCCGACCGGCTCGGGCAAGTCGCTGGTGGCCGCGGGCGCCCACTTCACGGCCCTGACGCGCGACCAGCGCACCTTCTACACCGCGCCGATCAAGGCGCTGGTGTCGGAGAAGTTCTTCGACCTGTGCGCGATCTTCGGCACCGAGAACGTCGGCATGATGACCGGCGACGCCAGCGTCAACCCGGGCGCGCCGATCATCTGCTGCACGGCCGAGATCCTGGCGAACGTGGCCCTGCGCGACGGCGCCGGGGCCGACATCGGCCAGGTCGTCATGGACGAGTTCCACTTCTACGCCGAGCCCGACCGCGGATGGGCGTGGCAGGTGCCGATCCTGGAGCTGCCCAACGTGCAGTTCATCCTCATGTCGGCCACGCTCGGTGACGTGTCGATGTTCGAGCGCGACCTGACCAGGCGCACCGGCCGGCCGACGTCCGTGGTCAAGCACGCCGAGCGCCCGGTGCCGCTGATCTACTCCTACCGGATGACGCCCCTGCACGAGACGCTGGAGGAGATGCTCAAGACCGGGCAGGCGCCGGTCTACGTCGTGCACTTCACGCAGGCGGCGGCGATGGAGCGGGCGCAGGCCCTGATGTCCATCAACATGGCGACGAAGGCCGAGAAGGAGGCCATCGCCACGATGATCGGAGGTTTCCGCTTCACGACGCGGTTCGGGCGGGCGCTGTCCCGGCTGGTGCGCCACGGCATCGGCGTGCACCACGCGGGGATGCTGCCGAAGTACCGGCGCCTGGTGGAGCGGCTGGCCCAGGCGGGGCTGCTGAAGGTCATCTGCGGCACCGACACCCTCGGCGTCGGCGTCAACGTGCCGATCAGGACGGTGCTGTTCACGGCGCTGTCCAAGTACGACGGCAACAAGGTGCGGCGGCTGCGCGCCCGCGAGTTCCACCAGATCGCGGGCCGGGCGGGCCGGGCCGGGTTCGACACCATCGGCTACGTCGCCTGCCAGGCCCCCGAGCACGACATCGAGAACGCCAAGGCCCTGGCCAAGATCGGCGACGACCCCAAGCGGCGGCGCGGATACGCGCGCAAGAAGCCGCCGGAGGGGTTCGTGGGCTGGAGCGAGGAGACGTTCCAGAAGCTCCAGGAGGCCGAGCCGGAGCCGCTCAACTCCCGCTTCAAGGTCAGCAACGCGATGCTGCTCGCGGTCATCAACCGGCCGGGCGACTGCTTCCAGGCGATGAAGCACCTGCTGACCGACAACCACGAGGACCGCAAGTGGCAGCGGCGGCACATCAGCCAGGCCATCGCGATCTACCGGTCGCTGCTGGCGGGCGGCATCGTCGAGCAGTTCGCCGAGCCCGACGAGCAGGGCCGGCGGGCCAGGCTGACGATCGACCTGCAGGAGGACTTCGCGCTCAACCAGGCGCTGTCCACGTTCGCGCTGGCCGCGTTCGACCTGCTCGACCGCGAGTCGCCGTCGTACGCGCTGGACATCGTCTCGATCGTGGAGTCGATCCTCGACGACCCGCGGCAGATCCTGTCGGCGCAGCTGAAGAAGGCGCGCGGCGAGGCGGTCGCGCAGATGAAGGCCGACGGCATCGAGTACGAAGAGCGCATGGAGCAGCTGGCCGAGGTCATGTACCCGATGCCGCTGGAGGACCTGCTGCTCGGGGCCTACGAGACCTACCGGCGCGGGCATCCGTGGGTGGGCGACTACACGGTCAGCCCCAAGTCCGTCATCCGCGACATGTTCGAGCGGGCGATGACGTTCAGCGACTACATCCAGTTCTACGAGCTGACCAGGTCCGAGGGCACGGTGCTGCGCTATCTGGCCGACGCCTACCGGACGCTGTCGCGTACGGTGCCCGAGCACCTCAAGACCGACGATCTGGTCGATCTGATCGAGTGGCTCGGCGAGCTGGTCCGCCAGGTCGACTCCTCGTTGATCGACGAGTGGGAGAAGCTCACCAACCCGGCCGAGGCGCTGGAGCAGAAGGACCAGCTGGAGGCCAAGGTGCGGCCGGTCACGGCCAACCCGCGGGCCTTCCGCGTGCTGGTGCGCAACGCGATGTTCCGGCTGGTCGAGCTGTGCGCCATCGAGAAGGAGGAGGAGCTGGAGGAGCTGGCTCCCGACGTCGACTGGGGCGCGGCGCTGGACGCGTACTACGCCGACCATGAGGAGATCTTCACCGACGCCGACGCGCGCGGGCCCGCGCTGCTGCGGATCGAGGAGGAGAGCGGGCTCTGGAAGGTCCGGCAGACGATCAAGGATCCGGCCGGCGACGGTGACTGGGGCATCGACGCCCAGGTGGATCTGGCGGCCTCCGACGAGGAGGGCCGCGCGGTCCTGCACGTGACCGGCCTCACCCGGCTCTGAACCGGCTGGGAAAGCTGCGCTGGGGCTGCCCCCGAAGCCCAATGCAGCCCCAGAAAATGACAAGCCGTGTGCCGGAACGGACTGGCAAGGGCGCCCCGGCACACGCCTGTCGGATCAAGTCTCCTCGGTGGAACGTCGGGGTCGTGTCATGACAGTGTCCCAAGATCGAGACATTTCCCGCAATCAACAGTCGGCGATGGTGCAGACTTTGGCGAGCATGCGCCTGGTGTCGCTGGTCTGCTGCTTGAAGTCGGCCTTGGCGGGCTTGCCCCATTCGCCGGCCACGGTGTAGAGGATCAGGGCGTTCCCGCGGCGGGTCACGATGGCCCGCTCGCCGCCGACGGCGGCCTTCTTGCCCTGGTATGCCTGGCCGGTGACCTTCAGCCCCTCGTCGCCGAGGTCCATCGCGGCTGCGGAGTAGCGGTAGCCGGATCGGGAGCAGGCGCGTACGGCGGCGCCGAGGTCGCGCAGGGCCTTGCCCGCGGCCTCGGCCGTCGCGTAGAGGATCACCTGCTCGGACTTGGAGTAGTCGGGCACCGCGGTGTAGGTGAGCGTCCTGGCCTGGGCGCGGCCGGACTGGGCGAGCCTGGCCTTCTGACACGGGTTGACGACCAGGGCGGCGGACCTCTTGCCACTGGCCGTCCAGCTCGTCTCGGGGTTGTCGTCCTTCGTGGCGGCGGCCTTCTCGTACAGCAGGAAGTTGTTCGGGATGGCGAGCGAGACCACGACTAACAGCGCTGGGATCATGCGACAAAATGGTAGGGGTGAACGACGAAGAACTCAGGCGCGTGCTCGGGCTGCTCTATCAGGACGACACGTTACGGACCTTCGCCTCCCTGGTGCTGGGCGAGACCGACGGCCTGTCCCCCAAGGCACTGCGCAAGCTGGCCGGCGGCGGCCTGGCGACGTGTGACGAGAGCGGCAAGTGGCGGGCCGCGCCCGAGCGGTTCAGGGAGCTGCTGCGGGCGCGGGCGGAGCCGGCGCAGGCGCTGAGCGCCGATGAGCGGGTGCTGCGCACGTTCCTGGTGGACGGGCGGCTGACGACCATGGGGATGCGCCGCGACAAGCGGCTCGTGGTGCTGCGCTACATCGCCACGCTGTTCGAGCCGGGCGTGCGCTACCCGGAGAAGGACGTCAACGTGACGCTGCGGGCCTTCCACGACGACTACGCGGCGCTGCGCCGCTACCTGGTGGACGAGGGACTGCTCTCCAGGGAGGGCAACGTCTACTGGCGCAGCGGCGGGCACGTGGACATCGACACAGTAGAGGTCTGACAGTAGAGGTCTGACAGTAGAGGTCTGACAGCAGAGGTCTGACAGCAGAGGTCTAACGGCGCAGGTTGCTGGTCCAGGCGTCGAGTTTGGCCTGCCAGCGCTCCGGGTCCTCCGGCCTGCCCGGCACGCCGGGCCGGGTCTGCCAGGGCAGCGGCCCCTCCTCGTGCCGGTACTCCACGCCGATCGCCTCCAGGCGGGGCAGGTGCGCCGCCAGCCGCGTGCGGAAGTCGGCCAGGTCGCGTTCGGGAGAGCTCCACACCGTCTCGGAGAAGGCCGTGAGCCGGGGAAAGGCCATGTAGTCCGCGTGCCTGGCGGAGTCGATCAGCTCCGTCCACAGGCAGCACTGCGCGCCCAGCACGCGGTCGGCCGCCGGTTCGCCGCGCAGCTCGGCGGGCACGGGCTCGAAGGCGTAGACGTCCTCCAGCGCCAGCACCGTCCCGAACGGGACCGGCTCCTCCTCCCCCGGCCCCTGCCGGTAGTCCAGGTAGAGGCTCGTGTTCGAGCAGTTGATCACGTCGTGGCCCCTCCTGGCGGCGGTCACCGCGCCCAGCTCGCCGCGCCAGGACGCGACCACCGCACCGGGCGCGAGGCCGCCCTCCAGGATCTCGTCCCAGCCGACGAGCCGGCGGCCGCGCGCCGTCAGGTAGGCGTCGAACTGGTGGATGAACCAGCTCTGCAGCTCCTCCTCGTCCCGCAGCCCCAGCTCGGCGATGCGTCGCTGCGCCGCGGGGCTGGCCCGCCACTGGTCCTTGCGGCACTCGTCGCCGCCCAGCACGATGTACGGGCTGGGGAACAGGTCGAGCACCTCGTCCAGCACGTTCTGGAAGAACTTGATCGTGCTGTCCTCGACGTTGACCACGTTGTGGCCGACGCCCCAGGTCGTGCGCACCTCCAGGGGCGCGTCGAGGTTGCCCAGCTCCGGGTAGGCGGCGATGGCGGCCTGGGTGTGGCCGGGCAGGTCGATCTCGGGGACCACCGTCACGTGCCGCGCCGCCGCGTAGGCGACGATCTCCCTGATGTCGTCCTGGGTGTAGTGGCCGCCGTGCGGGCGGCCGTCCATGGGGCCGTCCCAGCCGGTCTGGCTCTCCTTGCGCCAGGAGCCGGCCTCGGTCAGCCTCGGGTAGCGGCGGATCTCAACCCGCCAGCCCTGGTCGTCGGTGAGGTGCAGGTGCAGGACGTTCAGCTTGTGCAGGGCCAGCAGGTCGATGAAGCGGAGCACGTCCCGCTTGACCATGAAGTGCCGGGCGACGTCGAGGAGGGCCCCGCGCCACCCGAACCTGGGCGCGTCCTCGACGTACGCGCCGGGCACCTCGAAGGGGCCGCCCCCGGCCTTCCTGAAGGCGGCGGGCGGCAGCAGCTGCCTGAACGTCTGCGCCCCGTAGAAGGCCCCGGCGGGACCGCCCGCGACGATCTCCACCGTGGCGCCGACGGTCAGCCGGTACGCCTCCGGCGGCAGGTCGCCGAGCGCCAGGGTGATCGTTCCCGAGCCCCCCGGCAGCAGCTCGCCACCGGTGACGGGGGCGAGCTCGCCGCGCAGCCAGGCGGCCACCTCGCCGAGCGCCGGGTCGGCGGCGAGCGAGGTCTCGCGGTCGAGAACGAACGCCCCTGGCCTGGGCTCGTGCTTGACGGGCTTGGGAACGATCAACAACGGCAGACTCCTTACTTGCAGGTGATGGCGGCGTCGGCGAAGTCGGCGTGGTCGGAGGTCGCGTTGTCGCCTCCGTTGGTCGCGACCAGCCGGACATATCTGGCGCCCTCGACGGACGCGGTGACCTTGCGGGCGGGCATGGCGCCGGTGAGCACGCCCGAGTGGGCGACCCGGCCGCCGTCGGCCCAGACCTCGAAGTCGGCCGAGCCCGCCGCGCCGACCTCGTCGTCGATCCCGGCCTGGAACTCGACGGTGGAGCAGCGTCCGGCGAGGTAGTACTCGATCTCGGCGGGCGCGTGGGCGCCGAGGCCCTTGGCGTAGACGACGCCCTCGATGGTGATCGGCTTGCCGTCGTCGGCCGCCTTGTCACCGTTGCTGGTGTCCTTCTCGACCGGGCCGAAGTAGTTCTTGGCGCTGGTCCAGGCCACGTCGCTGAGGGAGGTCCGCCCCGGGCCCGGCGCCGTCGCGACCGTCACGACGGCCACGGCGGTCTGGGCGCCCTGGGTGAAGGTGAGCTCGTAGTTCCCCGGCGTCGCGCCGGCGGGCGGGGTGACGGCCCACTTCACGGTGAGCGTCTCGCCGCCGTCGAGCCGGCTCGCCCGGGC
>NZ_JBSFTC010000202.1:0-21236 GCF_053590415.1 Nonomuraea sp. NPDC003201 | reverse complement strand
GGCGGCCGAGCCTCCCGTGCCGACGGGGGCGCGCCGGTTCGCCGGCGAGGGCGAGCCGCTCGACGCCGACATGGTGATCGTGGCCGCCGGGGCCTGGACGGGCGAGGTGTGCCGGCCTCTGGGCGTGGAGCTGCCGGTGTTCCCCCGGCGGGGGCAGATCATGCACGTGACGCTGGAGGGCGTGGACACCGCGTGGTGGCCGATCGTGCTGCCGAGGGTCGGACCGTACCTGCTGGGCTTCCCCGACTCCCGCGTCGTGATCGGGGCGACCGTGGAGGACGTGGGGTTCGCCCCGCGGGTCACGCTGGGCGGGCTGGACGAGGTGATCCAGGCGGGGCTGCGGGTAGCGCCCGGGCTGTTCAACGCCACCGTCGCGGAGACCAGGGTCGGCCTGCGTCCCGTGTACGCCCCTGGCTCCCCCCTCATCGGGCCGCTGACCGGGCGCGTGGTGGTGGCGACGGGCCTGAGCGCGTACGGGCTGACGGCAGGCCCGTTCACCGGCGAGATCGCCGCCGCGCTCGCCCTCGGCGAGGAGCCGCCCATCGACATCACGCCGTACGCGCCCGCCGTCGGATAATCACAGCAAGCACTCACGTAACATCAGATTCCTCCCCACCGTGACGCCGTGGGGAGGCCGCGTTGCCGCTGCTCGCACTCTTGATGTTGCTCCTGCTGGTGACCTCCTGCGCCTCCGCGCCGCCCATACCCGCGCCTTCGCCCTCGCCTTCGCCCTCCCCCAGCCGGCCTTCCCCCTCCCCCAGGAAGCGGCCGCCCGCCAAGGAGGTGTGGATCCCGTACGCGGCCTCGGGCCGGTACACGGTCGTGCCCGGCGGCGCACCCGCCCGGCCGGGCTCCGGGGAGGTGGTGCGGTACCTGGTGGAGGTGGAGTCCGGCCTGCCGTTCGAGCCGGCCGCGTTCGCCGCCGACGTGCATCGGGTGCTCAACGACGTACGCGGCTGGGCGCGCTTCGAACGTGTCGACCACGGCCCGGTCCAGGTCCGCGTCGCCCTGTCGAGTCCCTTGCTCACGACCCTCCAGTGCGAGCCCCTGCGCACGGGAGGCGAGCTGTCCTGCTGGAACGGCACCCGCTCGGTCATCAACGCCCTGCGCTGGGCGAAAGGCGTCCCGCAGTACCGCGGCGACCTGACCGCGTACCGGGCCTACCTGATCAGCCACGAGGTCGGGCACAGCCTGGGCCACGGCCACGAGCCCTGCCCCGGGCCCGGGCGGCTCGCTCCCGTCATGACCCAGCAGTCGAAGTCGCTGGACCGCTGCCGCCCCAACCCGTGGCCCTTCCCCGATCGGGGCCGTGAACCCGGGTGCGGCGACACCCCGCCCGATGACCGCAGGGGCTGCCGCGAGGCGCGATGATGACGACCGGTAGGTTCTTCCGGTCGATGAGGTCGCCGCACGCTGGGGAGCGTCGGCGAAACGATCGAAGCAACCTGACCTATCGCGATATATCGTAGGACGGGTACACCGGGGAATCCCGCTCGGTTGAGCGGGATGCACAGACTTTCCAGGGGAGTGTGGCTGATGGCAGGAATGCGTACGGCACGGCGGGTCCTCGCGGGCGGCGTGGCCCTGGCGGCTGCGGGCTGGGCGTTGCGCGATGTCCCCGCCGAGCTGGGCGTACGGCCTCTGACGTCGGGGCCGGACCGGGCGGCGCGGATGCGCCGCTCGCGGCAGTTCAGGGACGGCACGTTCTTCAACCCGATGCCGGAGCCGACCAACATGATGACGGCCCCGCCCGCCGGCCTGCTCGGCGAGCTGGCCAAGAACAAGGAGCAGCGCCGCCCCGCGGGCCCCATCCCGCTGCGGGTCCCGCCGTCCGGCCCGCCACCCGCCGACGGCCTGCGCGCGATCTGGTACGGCCACGCCTCGACGCTGGTGGAGATCGAGGGCAAGCGGGTGCTGTTCGACCCGGTGTGGAGCAAGCGGCCCTCCCCTTCGCAGTTCGTCGGCCCCAAGCGGCACCACCCGGTGCCCGTCGAGCTCGGCGAGCTGCCGATGGTCGACGCCATCGCGATCTCGCACGACCACTACGACCACCTCGACCTGGCGACCGTGCGCACGCTGCTCAGGACGCAGAAGGCCCCGTTCCTGGTGCCGCTGGGCATCGGGGCGCACCTGGAGCGGTGGGGCGTGCCGGCGTTCCGGATCATCGAGCTCGACTGGGAGGAGGAGGCCGAGGTGGCGGGGCTGCGCTTCGTCGCCACGGCGGCCCGGCACTTCTCCGGCCGGGCCTTCACCCGTAATGACACGTTGTGGGGATCCTGGGTGGTGGCCGGGGCGAACAAGCGGGTCTTCTACGCGGGCGACTCCGGATACTTCGAGGGCTATCGGGGCATCGGGTCGGCGCACGGGCCGTTCGACCTGACGCTGATGCCGATCGGCGCCTACAGCCCCGCCTGGCCCGACATCCACATGAACCCGGAGGAGGCCGTCAACGCCCATCTCGACCTCGGCGGCTCGCTGCTGCTCCCCGTCCACTGGGCGACCTTCACGCTGGCCCTGCACCCGTGGTCCGAGCCGGTGGAACGGCTGTGGCGCGAGTCCAAGGCACGCGACGTCAAGATCGCCGTCCCCCGGCCCGGCGAGGCCGTGGACACCTCCGCCGCCCAGGTGGTGGAGGGCTGGTGGGAGATCCTCGGCTGAGCCCCTGCCCGCCGACGGCGCCCCCGCTGCCCGTACAGTCATGGCGTGAGCAACCTGGAGCTTGACCCGCAGGAGATCCGCTGCGGCGCCGAGGCGGGCGCGGACGGCGAGGTGCTGGTGGGGCGCGAGGTGCCGCTGGGCGGGCCACGCGCGATGACGGTGAGCAGGACGCTGCCGGGCGTGCACCGGCGCATGATCGGCGCATGGTGTTTCGTGGACGCCTACGGGCCCCAGCGCGCCACCATGCGGGTGCCGCCGCACCCGCACACCGGGCTGCAGACGGTGAGCTGGCTGGTCGAGGGCGAGGTGCTGCACCGCGACAGCCTCGGCAGCCTTCAGGAGATCCGCCCCGGCCAGCTCAACCTGATGACCGCCGGCCGGGGCATCTCCCATTCGGAGGAGTCGCCGGAGACGGTGCTGCACGGGGTGCAGCTGTGGGTGGCGCTGCCCGGCGAGCACCGGCACACCGGGCCCGCGTTCGAACACCATCCGGCGCTGCCCGTGCTCGCGGGGCCCGGTTTCGAGGCGATCGTCGCCATGGGGTCGCTCGGCGGGGTCGAATCCCCGGCCACCGCGTTCAGCCCGCTGGTGGGGGCCGAGATCGCGGTGGACGGCACGTGCGAGGTGCCGCTCTCGCCCGGGTTCGAGCACGGCGTGCTGCTGCTCGACGGCGCGGTCGAGCAGCTGGAGGCGGGGCCGCTGGTGTACCTGCCGCCGGGGCGCTCCGCGCTGCGGCTGTCGGGGCGCGGCCGGGTCCTGCTGATCGGCGGCGAGCCCTTCGGCGAGGAGATCGTCATGTGGTGGAACTTCGTCGGCCGCTCCCACGACGAGATCGCCGCGTTCCGCGAGGACTGGATGGAGGGCGAGGGGTTCGGCGCCGTCGAGGGGTTCGACGGGGCGCCGCTCCCCGCGCCCGTCCTGCCCGCCATCCGGCTGAAGCCGCGCGGGCGGGTGCGTTAGCCCTTCCTGAACGTGTAGACGACCTCGATGTCGTCGCCCCTGGTCGGCACCTCGGCCAGCAGGCGCACCATCTTCCCGGTGAAGTCGATCACCTGGACCTGCTGCTTGTCGGAGGTGCTGTCCGGGCGCACCCAGCAGAGCAGGTGATCGTCGTCGAACCAGGCGGCCAGGCCGCCGCAGGCCGACTCGATCCGCTTCACCTCGGCGCCGGTGCGGCTGTCGTACACGCAGTTGTTGCCGCTCTCCAGACCCGGGCAGTCGGTGACGAACCGCCTGCCCGACGGCGAGAACAGCTCGTCGGCGATGCCGGCGCCGACGTTCGGGATGCGGCGGACGCGCAGGCCGCTCGCGTCGAAGAAGCGCAGGGCCTGCTGCTCGGCGTCGATCGACATGGCGACCACGCCGGTGTCGGTGTCGTCGAAGCCGTACCTGATGTCCTTCAGCGAGCTCTCCCTGAGGGAGGCGACCGTGGCCTTCCTGGTGGTCACGTCCACGATGGCGAAGCCGGTCGACTGCCAGGTGTCCTTGACGGGGTTGCCGACGTTGAGCAGCACGCGGGTGCTGTCGCGGGACCAGGCCTGGATGTACGCGCTGAGCGGCTGCCGCGAGGTCTTGACCGAGAACCGCTCGCCCGTCGTCTTGTCGGTGATCTCCACGGAGTCGTAGTGGTCGATGAAGTTCTTGCCGCGCTGGGCGAGGTAGCGGCCGTCCGGGGAGAGCATGCTCTCCCACTGGTCCCGATATTTCGTGAAACCTCCCGTCAGGGAGTCGCGGGCGTAGTACACCCAGTCCTTGGACTTGATGTCCTTGACCATGTACGTCGTCAGCCTGACCGGGTCGTCCGGGCTCTCGTACACGGTGGCGTCGGTGTCGGGGAGCCGGACCGGGGTGAGGTTCGCGGTCGGGACCGGGGACACGGTAGGGCTCGGGGACGCCGTCGTGGTGGCCGGAACGGGGGTGGGGAACGCCTGCGGCTTGGGCGGCAGGTTGATGACGGTCACCACGACGATGGCGATCGCCGCCACCAGCGCCACGCCCGCGATGGCTCCGCCGATCAGCCAGTTCTTCCGGTTGCCGCCGGGCGGGCTCGGGGGCGGGCCACCGTACGGGATGCCTCTGGGCGGCGTGCCCGGCTGCTGGAAGGGGGCGGGCGGCTCGAACCCCGGCCGCCCGGTGGGCGGCGGCGGCTGGTCCCCACCCAACGGCCGATACTGCCCCGGGGCCGGCAGCGGGGTCGGCGGGGTCATCGGGGGATACGGCGGCTGGGGGTAGGGCTGCTGGGGGTGCTGCGCCTGGGGGTACGGCGGCTGCCCGGCCCACGCCTGCGGCCCAGACCCACCGGCCCGATCATCGTCCGGCGCTCGCCACGCAGACCCCCCACCCCCCGACCCCCCGCTTCCCACTGGCGTTGCGCCACCCACCGGCGACCCGCTCGAAGGCACGCCGCCCGCTGAGGGGCCGCCACCCGCCGGTGGGGTGGCGCCGAGGGCGGCGGCGGCCTGGTGGAGGGCGTCCGGGTTCGAGGTCGGGTGCTCCAGGAGGCGGTGGATCACGTGCTCGGCAGTCGGCCGCCGCCCGGGATCCTTCGACAGGCAGACGGCGACCAGTTCGCGCAACGTCCCCGTCAACCGCCCCAGGTCCGGCTCGGCGTTGAGGACGCGCCGCACGGTCGCGGGCATGTTGCCGCCCGCGAACGGCCCCGCGCCGGAGGCCGCGAAGGCGATGGTGCACGCCCAGGCGAACATGTCGGCCGCCGGTCCGGCGGGATCCCCCAGGAGTTGCTCGGGCGCCAGGAACGCCGAATCGCCCACGGGCACGGTGGTGTCGCCGGAGGTCACGTCGAACGCCCTGGCGATCCCGAACCCGATCACCCTGGGCCCCTCGCTGCCCAGCAGCACGTTGCCGGGGCTGAAGTCGCGGTGCACGATGCCCGCCTGGTGGATCGCGGCGAGGGCGGTGGCGGTGCCGATGGCCAGCCGGTGCAGCGCGGGCCCGGTGCGCGGCCCCTCCTCGCGCACCGCGCGCTCCAGCGCCAGGCCGTCCACGTACTCGCTGACGATGTACGGGCGGCCCTCGTGCACGCCGCTGTCCAGCACCTTCGCGGTGCAGAACGGCGCCACCCGCCGCGCCGCCGCCACCTCCCTGGCGAACCGCTCCGCCGCCGCCCCGTCACCCGCCAGCTCAGGCCGCAGCCATTTGACGGCCGCCTGCCTCCCCTGCTCGTCGACGCCCAGATAGACGACACCCTGAACGCCTTCTCCCAGCCGTCCCCGGATCTCGTAGCCTCCGAGACCGGAGGGATCTCCTGCTCTGAGTTCAGTTATCGGCGGCATGCGCGCATTATGAGCGCCGAATCTTGCAAACGGCTTACATCAATCGCGAACCTTCCTCCCGTCCGCGTGGCGGCAGAGCGGCCGGCCTCACGTCAGCCGCTGCGCCTTGCTCAGCAGCCGCTGCGCCACCACGACCAGCGCCAGGAACATCCCGCTGACCACCTGCTGGAACGCCGACGTCAGGCTCCCGACCTGGTTGATCAGGCTCTGGATGACGCCGAGCAGCAGCACGCCGGCCACGGTGCCGGTGATGCCGCCCGCTCCCCCGGTCAGCAACGTGCCGCCGATCACCACGGCCGCGATGGCGTCCAGTTCGAGGCCGATGCCGAGGATCGTCACCCCGGAGGAGAGGCGGGCGGCGTTCAACGCCCCGGCCAGGCCCGCGAGGAGGGCGGACATCACGTACACGTAGACCTTCGTGCGCACGACCGGGACGCCCATGAAGGCCGCCGCCTGTTCGTTGCCGCCGATGGCGTAGACGTTCTGGCCGAAGCCGGTGCGTTGCAGCAGGACCATCGCCAGCAGGGCCAGGATGATCGTGATGTAGACGGGGTACGACAGGCCGAGGAGCTCGCCCTGACCGAGGGTGGCGAAGGCCCGATTTTTCACGAGATAGGTGGTGGCGCCCTCGTTCGAGATCGCGAGCATCAGCCCGCGCACGCCGAGCAGCCCCGCCAGGGTCACGATGAACGGCGCCATCCCCGTACGCGCGATGACCAGGCCCTGGAGCAGGCCGACCACCCCGCACACGGCCAGGGGCAGCAGCAGCGCCACGATCAGCCCGTACTGCGACCCGTACGCAGCGAGCACGCCGCCGAGCACGAACAGCGACCCCACCGACAGGTCGATCCCGCCGCTGATGATGACGAACGTCATCCCGATCGCGATGATCGCCAGGAAGGACGAGGACACGACGACGCTGGCCGCGTTCTCCGGCGTGGCGAACGAGTCGAACGCCAGGCTGCCCACGATCACCAGCAGGCCGAGCACCATCATGGCGCCGTGCTGCTGGAGGATGCGGCTCACCTGTTCACGGTTCATCGGCGCTCCCGGGTGGCGTAGACGGCGGCCAGGATGATGACCGCCTGGACCATCTGGGTCCACGACTGCGGCAGGTTGTGCTTGATCAGCGTGGCCGACAGCAGCTGCATGAGCAGCGCGCCCATGACCGTGCTCAGCACCCTGATGCGGCCGCCGGTCAGCGGGGTGCCGCCGACCACGACCGCCGTGATCGCCGACAGCTCGATGAAGAGCCCGAGCGAGGTCGGGTCGCTGGCCTGCAGCCGGGCCGTGGCCAGCACCCCGGCCAGCGCCGCCAGCAGCCCCGAGATCACGTAGACGGTCAGGAGCACGCGCTTGACCGGCAGCCCGGACAGCTCGCTGGCCGACCGGTTTCCGCCGATCGCCACCACCTGCCGACCGAACGTGGTCCGCCGCACCACGAACAGCACGACCACGGTCAGCGCCGCCGCGATGAGCACGATGACCGGGATCCCGGCGACCGAACTGCTGCCGAGCGCGATCAGGCCCGGGTTGCGGAACTCGACGAGCTGCGGCACCAGGACGTTCGCCAGGCCGCGTACACCGACCAGCAGCGCCAGGGTGGCCACGATCGGCTGCACTCCGACGTACGCGACCAGCGCCCCGCCCGCCGCCCCGACCACGGCGCCTCCGGCCACGGCCACGATCAGCGCGGGCAGCCAGCCGTACCCGAGGTAGAGCACGACCAGCGCGGCCGCGAGCGCCATCACCGAGCCGACCGACAGGTCGATGCCCTGGGTGCCGATCACCAGCGCCATCCCGAGCGAGACGATCACGATGGGGGTGACCTGGACGAGCTGGGTGCGGAAGTTCGCGGCGTCCAGGAAGTGCGGGGTGAACAGCACGTTGAACAGCAGCAGCGCCAGCACCGCCGCGTACACGCCGTAGTCCTGGACCCAGGCGAACACGCGCGGTTTGAGCACCGCGACGCGACCCTGCACGGTGAGCTCAGCCATCGCCCCGCTCCTCGCCCGCCTGCCCCACGGCCGTGTGCTCCGCGATCGTCGCCATGATCCTCTCCTCGGTGACCTCGTCGCCCGACAGCTCTCCGACGACCGCGCCCTCGCGCAGCACCAGGATCCTGTCGGCGCCCTCGACCAGCTCCTCCAGGTCGGAGGAGATCAGCAGCACGCCCAGCCCTTCCTCGGCCAGCTCGTCGATCAGCGCCTGCACCTCGGCCTTCGCGCCGACGTCGATGCCCCGCGTGGGCTCGTCGAGCAGCAGCACCTTGGGCCGCACGGCCAGCCAGCGGGCGAGCAGCACCTTCTGCTGGTTGCCGCCGGACAGCTCGGACACCAGCTGGTGCGGCGACGCGGCCTTGATCCTCAGCCTCCGCATGAAGATCTCGACCACCCGGTCGATCTTCGCATCGGACACCACGCCTGCCGTACCCAGACTGGGGAGTGCGGCCAGCGCGATGTTCTCCCGTACCGAGAGAGTCGGGATGATGCCCTCGGCCTTGCGGTCCTCGGGCAGCAGGCTCACCCCCGCCCTGATCGCCGCCTTCGTCCCCTTACGGAGTTGCCGGCCCGCCACGAGCACGTGGCCGCCGTCGAGCGGGAGCGCGCCGACGATGGCCTTCGCGGTCTCGGTCCGCCCCGCGCCGAGCAGTCCGCCCAGCCCGACGACCTCACCGGGCACGATGGCCACGTCCACGCCGTCGAGAACGTGACGGCGAGTGAGCCCTCGCGCCTCGACCACAGGCGCACCCATCCCGACGCCCAGTTCATCGGACTCGAGCGGCGCGTCAGTCGAGGCACCACCGGTCACCGAAGCACCGGAACCGGGCACACCCACAGCCCCCGCCGACGCCGCAGGCCGTGGCGGCGGTCCAGACCGCGCCGACGCCGGCGAGCTCGCCGGCGTTGCGAGTCCCGCCGATGCTGCGGGGCCCGGTGGGGGCGATGTCGTCGATGTAAGGGTGGTGGTGCGGTGGCGGGTGCGGGAGAAGCGGGTGAGGCCGCCCGTACGGACCTCGTTCAGGTCGCGGCCCAGCATGAGCGAGATGAGCCGCAGCCGCTCCACCTCAGCGAGCGGTCCCGAGTGGGCGACGCGGCCGTCCCGAAGCACCGTCACCTGGTCGCACACCCGGTACAGCTCGTCCAGCCGATGGCTGACGTACATGACGGCGATCCCCGCGTCCCGCAGCCGCCGGATCACCCCGAACAGCGTCTCCACCTCCCGCGGCTCCAGCGAGGACGTGGGCTCGTCCATGATGACCACCCGCGCGTCCACCGAGACCGCCCTGGCCAGGGCGACCATCTGCTGGGCTCCGACCCCGAGGGTGCGCAGCGGCCGGCGGACGTCGGTCGCGACCCCGTACCCGGCGAGAACGCGTTGCGCCTCCCCGTGCATCGCGGCCGCGTCGATCACCCCGAAGCGGCCGCGCGGCTCGCGGCCGAGCAGCAGGTTGCGGGCCACACTCATCATCGGGACGAGGTTGACCTCCTGGTAGATGGTGGAGATCCCGGCGCGCTGCGCTTCCATGGGGGTGCCGAAGACGGCGGGAGCGCCCTGGTAACGCAGCTCGCCGCCGTCCGGCCGGTACACGCCGGTGAAGACCTTGATCAGCGTGGACTTGCCCGCGCCGTTCTCGCCGACGAGGGCGTGCACCTCGCCCGGGCGAAGGGCGAGGGACACACCGTCGAGAGCGAGTACGCCGGGGAAGCGCTTGCTGACCGCCCGGGCCTCGAGAACCGGTTCCAAGTCAGTACGCCTCACCGAGGGAGTCCTTGGCGTTGCCCGTGTCGTAGTCCCGGTCGGAGATGACCACCTTGTCCGGGATGGGCTGCCCGTCGAGGAACTTCTGGGCGGTCTCGAAGGCGAGCGGCCCGAAGCGGGGGTTCGACTCGATGACCGCGTGCAGCCAGCCGTCCGCGATGCCCTGGACGGCGCTGCGGGTGCCGTCCACCGACACGATCTTGATGTTGCCGGGCTCCTTGCCCGCGCCCTTCAGCGCGGTGACGGCGCCCAGGGCCATCTCGTCGTTCTCGGCGTAGATGCCGTTGATGTCGGGGTTGGACTGGATGAGCTGTTCGGTGACCTGCTGCCCCTTCTCACGGGCGAACTCGCCGGTCTGCTCGAACGAGATCGTGATCCCGGGAGCCTTCTCCTTGACGCGGTCCTTGAAGCCGTTCGTCCGCTCGGTGGTGACGTTGTTGCCCGGGGCGCCGAGGAGGATGGCAACCCTGCTCTTGCTGCCCTCGCCTCCAAGCGCCTCGATCATGCGGTCGGCGGCGCGCTTGCCCTGCTCGTAGAAGTCCGAGCCGATGAACGTCAGGTAGTCGCTGCACGCCTTGGCGTTGATCTTCCGGTCCACCGTGATGATCGGGATCTTCTTGGCGGCGGCCTGCTGGAGGACCGGCTCCCAGCCGTCGGAGTTCAGCGGCGCGATGACCAGGAGCCGCACGCCCTGGGCGATGAGCTGCTGCACGTCGGTGATCTGCTTGGAGAACTGCGACTGGGCGTTGGTGACCTTGAGGTTCGCGATGCCGAGTTTGGCGGCCTCGTCCTTGATCGATTTCGTCTCGGCGATGCGGAAGGGGTTGGCCTCCTTCTCCGACTGGGAGAACCCGACCGTGGCCGTCTTGAGGTCGAACTTCGTCCCGCCGAACTGCTCCAGCGTGCACGTCGGCCCGGCCGAGCCGGAGGGCGACTGCACGACCTGCTGCCCCGCCGTGCTCGCGGCGGCAGGCGCGCTCTGCGGCGCCTCCGCCTTGGCGCACGCGGTCGCGGTGAGGAGGACGGCCAGTGTTAATGCGGCTGTCCGGATATGGGGGGTCATGGCGTTCCTTTCCTATCAGTCCCGGCGCCCGGGCCACAGGGGCCCGGGCGACCGGCGTTCACCCGTGAGCGCCGTGTTCGCGCCCGCCGTTGAGGCGGGGCTCGGCGCACGCGGTTCGAGCAGGATCTGCGCACGTGGCTCCCAGACGCGATGTCCCACGCACGGTCTTCCAGGTGCGGTCTTCCACTTACGGTGTTTCAGGCGCGGTGTTTCAGGCGCGGTTTCCGTTTCAATGGCACGGTGTTTCAGGTCCGGCGTTTCCAGTGCGGCGTTTCGGCCGCGCCGTGTAACGGGTGCGGTGGTCCAGGTGGGGTGTTTCAGGTGCAGGTTGGGTTGATGGCGCTCGTCAGGGCCGTGTTGGCGTCGTGTACGCGCTTCACGTCCGGCTTCGTGACCGCCCGGTCGTACGTCATCAGGCCGTTCAGCTCGGTCTCCACATCGGTGGTCTGGGTGTAGATCGCGGCGCTGAGCTGCTCGCAGGCGTGCAGTCGCTCCAGTTCCTTGACCATCCCGACGTACCGCGTGGTGAGGGCCTCCGGGTCGGGTTCGACCGCGTAGCCCCAGCCGCCGCCCGACCAGGTGTGGCCGATCAGCGGCAGGCCGAGCCCGCCGTACTCGCCGAGCACGTTCGCCCGCGTCCCCGACGGCTTGCCGGGGTTGCCGGGGCCCGGGTAGATGTGGAAGTCCTTGACGTCGCCGTTGCCGCCGTCGACCGCGCCGCAGCAGTTGATCCCGCTCATGTTGTTCACCAGGCGCGACGGGTCCCAGCTCTTGACCAGATCGGCGATGCGCGCCTGGTCGTACTGGCCCCAGCCCTCGTTGAACGGCACCCACATGATGATCGACGGGCTGCTGCGGTGCTGGTCGACGAGTTCGCGCAGCTCGGCCTCGAACTGGGGTCTGTCATCCGTGCGGAACGCCGCCGGCATGTCCTGCCAGACCAGCAGGCCGAGCTTGTCGGCGTGGTAGTACCAGCGGTCGGACTCGACCTTGACGTGCTTGCGGACGGCGTTGAAGCCGAGCGCCTTGGTCTGCTCCAGGTCGTACCGCAGCGCCTCGTCGGTCGGCGGGGTGTAGATGCCGTCCGGCCAGAAGCCCTGGTCGAGGGGGCCGAGCTGGAAGACGGGCTGTCCGTTCAGCAGGATGCGGCTGCCGGAGACCGCGATGGAGCGCATCCCGAAGTAGGACTCGACCTTGTCGTCCTTGAGTTTGACCTCCAGGTCGTACAGGTGCGGGTTGTCGGGGGTCCAGAGCTTGGGGTTGGGCACCGGGAGTCTGAGTTCGCGGCCCACCGGGCCGGTCACCTTGCCTACGACGCGGCGGCCGTCCCTGGCGGTGACCGTCGCCGTGCCGCCGGTTCCCTGGACGGTCACGTAGAGCGCCTGGCCGCGCAGGTCGGGCACGGTGTCGACGCGGTCGATGCGCTGCTTGGCGACCGGCTCGATCCAGACGGTCTGCCAGATGCCGGAGTTCGCGGTGTACCAGATGCCGCTCGGGTCGAGCCGCTGCTTGCCGATGGCCTGGGTGCCGGCGTCGGTCGGGTCGTACACGCCGACGATCAGCTCCTGCGGGCCGCCGCGCCTGAGCGCGTCGGTCACGTCCACGGTGATCCGGCCGTAGCCGCCCTTGTGGGTGGTGACCTGCTTGCCGTTCACGTACACCGTGGACTGCCAGTCCACCGCGTCGAGGTGCAGCAGCAGCCGCTCGCCGCGCCACGAGCGGGGCACGTCGAACGTCCTGCGGTACCACATGCGCTCCTCGTGCCGGCCGATGCCGGACAGCTGCGACTCCACCGGGTACGGCACGACGATGCGCTCGGGCAGGTCGCGGCCGACGGGCGCGGCCTCGTCCGCCTTGGCGGGGGCGAACTGCCACCTGCCGTTGAGGCTGCGCCAGCGGTCCCGGACGAGCTGGGGCCGGGGGTACTCGGGCAGCGGGCCGGCCGGGTTGACGTCGTCGGACCACTTCGTCCGCAGGATGTAGGCGGAGCCGTTGGCGACGTAGGCGTACGGGAAGGCTTCGACCGCGCTGCCGTCGGCGTAGGTGAGGCCGCCGGTGCCGTTGTAGGCGGCGCGGATGCTGCTGCCGGCCTTGGACGGGATCGGATATTTGAGCTTTAGCTCCACCGTTTGCGGATTTTTCAGGATTACGGAGCTTGTGGGCCACTTGGTGCCTGCGACCGTGATGTCCAGCTTGCTGACGGCGTCCGCCGGCAGCGCGCCGAGGGGCTTGGCGAACGTCAGCGCCGCGACGTCACCGGCCGCGTTCACCCTGGCGTCGGACGGTCCGGGCGGCGCGAACCCCTCGGGCAGCGTGAACGCCTCCGCGGGCACGATCTGCTTCGGCTGGCTCGGGCTCTGCCAGCGCAGCCGCAGGTTCGCGCCGCCGAAGTGCTCGAAGTACTCGACCTTGACGTCGTACTTCTTGCCCGCCTCCAGGGCGATCGGGGTGCCGGTCTGCTCCCGGTCCCAGTCGTCCACCCAGTGGTCGATGATCGGCTTGCCGTCCACCCAGAGTCGGAAGCCGTTGTCGCCGATGATGGAGAAGGTGTACGTCTCGGAGAACTTGGGCTGGATCTGACCCGTCCACCGTACGGAGACGTCGTCATCCCTGCCGGCCAGCAGCCTGAACGTCGGATTCAGGTCTGTCAGCTCCAGGTTGGGGTCGACGACGCTCGCCTTCAGCTCGGCGAAGTCGAACTTCCCCGCCCCGGAGGCGAGGTAGTAGTCACCGCGCAGCCCGTTCGGGGCGGCGGCGGCCTGGTCGGGAGCTGCGGCGGTGGCGGGGAGCGACGGCTGCCATAACAGTGACATCAGTACGGCCAGCGGGAACGCGAGGCGCTTGCGCACGGGGGGTCCTTTCGAAACGCGCCGATCAGGTTCGGACAGCTTTTGACCCTGACACGCTCTCAAGTAAGCACTGACGGACCGAGCCGGTCAAGATTTCCGATCAAATTCGTTCTCATACGATCAGAGGTGAACTCATCTTGGCCTGTCCACTATGATCGGAACGTGAGCGACACGCAGAGCGACGGACGCAGACCCGTGTTCGCCGCTGAGCGCCGGCAGCGCATCCTGGAGCTGGTGCGCGCCAACGGCGCGGTGTCGCTGCGCGAGCTCGCCCAGGCCGTGCACTCCTCCGAGGTCACCGTCCGCCGCGACCTGCGCGCACTGGAGTCGGAGGGCCTGCTCAACCGCCACCACGGCGGCGCCACCCTGCCCGGCGAGCTGTCGCGCGAGGCCGGATACGCGCACAAGGTGTCGCTCGAGTCGGCCGAGAAGGCCGCCATCGCCGACCTGGCCGCCGCCCTCGTCGAGGACGGCGACGCGATCGTGATCGGGCCCGGCACCACCACACAGGAGTTCGCCCGCCGCCTGACCAGGCACTCCGAGTTGGCCGTGGTGACCAGCTCCCTGCTGGTCGCCCAAGTGCTGGCCGGGACGCCGCGGGTGGAGGTGATGCTCACCGGCGGCACGCTGCGCGGCTCGATCCTGGCCCTGGTGGGCAGTGCCGCCGAGCACTCGCTGGCGGGGCTGCGGGTACGCCGGGCGTTCATCTCGGGCAACGGCCTGACGGCCGAGCGCGGCCTGTCGACACCCAACATGCAGGTGGCGGGCGTCGACCGAGCACTGGCGGCGGCCGCGGAAGAGGTCGTGGTGCTGGCCGACCACACCAAGATCGGCGTGGACACGATGGTCCAGACGGTGCCGCCGGACCGGATCGACCACCTGGTCACGGACGACGCGGCACCCCGGGACGTCCTCGACGACCTGAGCGCCCGCGGCGTCCGCCTCCACATCGCCCAGTTCTGACTCCCTTCCGGCCAACTGGCCGAGCGCCCCGGCGTCTCCCGTACACGGACCCGGTCCGTTTCCCGGTGGGCGATATACGCGGGCGGAGGCTCAGACGACCCGGCCGGAACGGGGACAGTCGAGCGGGCGCAAGAACACGGGCATGCGGGACGGGCCCAGGCGACGCTGCGGGCGGGCGCGAACGAACCAGCGCCGACGAACGGCAGGCGACCTGGGCAAGCGCGAGCGGAGGCGCAGGCGACGAGGCGGGCGGGCGCGGTAGCCGAGCACCGGCGGGCAGGCGCCGTAGCCGAGTGCAAGTGGGCGGGCGCCGTAGCCGAGTGCAAGTGGGCGGGCGCGGGAGGTGGGAGTGTGGGGGCCGAGCGACGGCGGGTGGTGGTGCAGCCGGACAACCGGCCCCCATAGGCATAACCGACGGCAGGTAGACGCCGCAGCCCAGCGTAGGCGGGAAGGCACGGGAGGCGGGTGCGTGGGCACCGACCGACGGCGGGTGGCGGTACAGGCGGACAACCGGACCTACGGGCACCGACCGACGACGAGCAGACGCCGCAGCCCAGCGCGGGCGAGCGGGCAGGCGCCGTAGCCGAGCACCGGCCGGGCGGGCGTGGGAGGCGAGTGTGTGGGCGCCGAGCGGAGGCGGGCGGAGGCGGCCGACGCAGTGACCGAGCAGGGGCGTAAGCAGCAAGGCGGCCGAGCACAGGGGCGGGCAGCCACTCATTCACCGATCGCACCCGAGAGCACGGGTGTCGATCACCTAGAAACTGTACCGGTCAGCCGGTATAGTTTCCTTTCATGCCGCGACCCAGCTCGAAAGAACGACTGCTCGACGCCGCGGCCGAGGTGTTGCTGTCCGAGGGGGCCGAGGCCCTGACTCTGGAAGCGGTGGCACGGCGGGCAGGCGTGTCCAAGGGCGGCTTGTTCTACCACTTCCCCACCAAGCAGGCATTGGTCGCCGCCATGGTCGACCGCCTGACCAAGGCTTTCGACCAAGCACTGGCCGAGACCGGTGACGAGCCGGGTGACTTTCTGCGCGCGTACCTGAACGCGACGATCCCCGAGCACCACACGGCGGCCAACGCTCCGGCCGACCGGGTGACCGCCGCGTTGCTGGCCGCGGTGCTCGTGGATCCGGCAGGGCTTGCGCCGCTGAGAGAACGGTTCGCCGCCTGGCAGGCCAGATTGACCGACGACGGCATCGACCCGGCCGCGGCGACGGCCGTACGGCTGGCCATCGACGGCTGGTGGGCTGCCAGGCTTCTCGGACTCGGCGAACCGGACGCGGCCCTGCACGAACAGACCAGGCGCTACCTGATGGAGGAAATCGACCGTGCTACGCGTCACTAAGGCGTTGATGCTGCTCACGGATGTGGCGTTCGTCGTCTACTTCACCATCACCGGGCTGGGACTGATCCCGCCCGAATGGGCGTTCGCCGACTACACCAACCCGCTGATGGCCGATTGGAACTGGTCGTTTCTCTGGATCGACCTGCTGGCCAGCGCCACCGGCCTGACCAGCCTGTACCTCCTGCGCCGAGGCTCGCCGTCCGGGCCGGGGCTGATGCTGGTCTCGCTCGTGCTGACCATGGCCTCCGGCTTGATGGCGATCGCGTTCTGGACATTGCGCGGCGACTTCTCGCTGTTCTGGTGGCTGCCGAACCTCTACCTCATGCTCTTCCCGGTCCCCGCGATCCTCTGTCTCACACGGTCCCGACCCAGCTTCACCGCCTCATAGGGATGGCTGGTCGCGAGTTCTCTCCCCGAACGCGCTGAATGGGTTCGGGATTCACCACGCCAACGCCCGGTTGACGGCACGACCGGCGGAACCGCTGGGGCTAACCGGTGGCCAAGGACATCTTGCTGTGGATGGTCCGCATGCTGCCGAAGGAGCGAGCCCGTCGGCCCGGTGTGGGTGGTGGCAGTGGATGACGTGCGCTGTGCCGACGGGTTCGGCCGTCGGGCCCCGGGCCGTCGGGCCCCGGGCCGTCGGGCCCCGGGCCGTCGGGCTTCGGGTACTCGGGGACCCGAGGGCGTGGGGCTTGAGGGCTTGAGGGCCTGAGGGCTTGAGGGCCTGAGGACTTGAGGGCCTGAGGACTTGGGGGCTTGAGGGCTCGACCCCGTTGGCGCCGGGGCTCCGGAGCCCCCAGGGAGGACGGTTGGCGACGTAGCGCGGGAACGGGACTGACGGGTTGCGCTCGTTTCTGATCGAATGTGACAAGGCCGTTACTGTAATGTTTCCTTCCTCGACCACGATCGAGGCGGAGGCAACCGTGCTACAGGTGGCAGGCGTTCTCAAGACGTTCCAGGGTGTCACCGCCCTCGACCACGTCACCCTGTCCGTACGCCCCGGCGAGGTGCATGCGCTGATCGGCGGCAACGGGGCGGGCAAGTCGACCCTGGTGAAGGTGCTCTCCGGGGTCCACCAGCCGGACGCGGGCGAGCTGCGCCTCATGGGTGAGCCGGTCAGGTTCGCCAGCCCGGCCGACGCCAAGCGGGCCGGGATCGCCACCGTCCACCAGGAGACGAACCTCGTACCGACCATGAGCGTCGCCCGTAACCTCCTTCTGGGCAGGGAGCCCAGGGGGCGGCTCGGGCTGATCGACTCCGCGGCCGTGCATGCGCAGGCCGAGCGGGTGCTGGCCGCGTACGGGCTGGAGGTGGACGTGCGCCGGCCGCTCGGCGCGCTGGGCGAGGGCGCGCGCCAGCTCGTCGCGCTGGCCAGGGCCGCCTCGGCGGACGCGCGGGTGGTCATCATGGACGAGCCCACGTCGGCGCTGGCGCACGGCGAGCTGGAGACGCTGTTCGGGGCCGTGCGGCGGCTGCGCGAGGAAGGCCGGTCGGTCGTGTACGTCACGCACCGGCTCGAGGAGCTGTACGAGATCTGCGACCGGGTCACGGTGCTGCGCGAGGGGCGGGTCGTGCACACGGGACCGCTGGCGGGGCTCGACCGGTTACGACTGGTCTCACTCATGCTGGGACGGCCGTTCCATCCCGTGGAGCCCGCCCTGCACACCGGCGAGCCGGCCGAGTCCGCCGACCTGCCGGTGCTCGAGGCCAAGGGTCTGACCCGCCATCACGTACTGGACGGGGTGTCGCTCGCGATGCGGGCCGGCGAGGTGGTCGGCCTGGGCGGGCTGCTCGGCGCGGGGCGCAGCGAGACGGCCCGGGCCATCGCGGGGGTGCTGCCGGTGGACGCGGGCCAGGTGACGGTGGCGGGGGCACGTTCCCGCAAGTGGTCGATCAGGAACGCCATCCGCGCCGGCGTCGGCCTCGTGCCGGAGAACCGGAAGACCGAGGGCATCGTGCCCACGCTGTCGGTGCGCGACAACATCGCGCTGGCGGCCCTGCCCCGGCTGTCGCGGGCGGGGATCGTGTCGGACGCGCGGGTGGACAGCATCGTGGCGACGTTCATGAAGCGGCTCGGGATCAAGGCCGTCTCCCCCCGGCAGCCCGCCGGGGAGCTGTCGGGCGGGAACCAGCAGAAGGTGCTGCTGGCGCGGTGGCTGGCCATGCACCCGAAGGTGCTCCTGCTGGACGAGCCGACGCGAGGCGTGGACGTGGCGACGAAGGTGGACATGCAGGCGCTGCTGGACGAGCTGGCGGTGGACGGGCTGGCGATCCTGCTGATCTCGTCGGACGTGAGCGAGCTGGTGGAGAACTGCGACAGCGTGGTCGTGCTGCGCGACGGGGCGATCACCGATCAGCTGGTCGGGCCCGAGGTGACGGAGGACCGGCTGCTGGCGGCCCTGGCCAAGGACTAGCCCCAGGTCGGGAGCAGCGCAGCGGGCCAGGGTGAGAGGGTCAGGCATCCAGGCGGCGGGAGGGTCAGGCGTCCACGTGGCGGGAGGGTCAGGCGTCCAGGGGGCGGGAGGTCAGGCGTCCAAGCGGTGGGAGGGTCAGGCGTCCAGGGGGCGGGAGGTCAGGCGTCCAAGCGGTGGGAGGCTTCGCCGAAGACCCAGGGTGAGGTCTGTGCGATGAAGTCGGCGGGGAAGCCGAGGGTGAAGCCCGTCGCCTCGTCCAGACGTCGTACGGCATCCTCCGGAAGGTCGACGTCCACCACCCCGAGGTTGTCAGCCAGCTGCTCCACCGTCCGCGCCCCCACGATCGGCAGCACCGCCCGCGACCGTGCCCGGGTCCACGCGATCGCCACCTGCGAGCTCGACGCCCCCAGCGAGTCGGCCACCTCCTGCACCGCCCGCGCCACCGCGTGGTCGTGCTCGCTGACCGAGTCGGCCGCCACCCGCGTCCCCGGCTGCGCCGTCCCCCGGGTGAACTTGCCCGACAGGATCCCTCCGGCCAGCGGGCTCCAGGCCGTCACGCTCATCCCGTACGACTCGGCCATGGGCAGGAGCTCCCGCTCGATGTCCCGCTGGAGCAGGCTGTAAGGCACCTGCAGCCCCGCGAACGGCGCCCACCCGCGGAACTCGGCGACCGTGTTGGCCCTCGACACCACCCACGCCGGAGCATCGGATATGCCGACATAGAGCACCTTGCCAGACCGCACGGCCTCGTCGAGACCGCGCATCGTCTCCTCGATCGGCGTGTGCCGGTCCCACAGGTGGACCCAGTAGATGTCCACGTAGTCGGTCCGGAGCCGGCGCAGGCTGGTCTCCAGGGAGAGCCGCAGGTTCTTGCGGTGGTTGCCGGCCGCGTTCGGGTCGGCGCCGTCCCGGCTGACGGTGTACTTGGTGGACAGGACGAACCGGTCCCTGCGGCCTTCGAGCAGCTCGCCTACGATGGCCTCGCTGGCGCCGCCCCGGTAGTTGATCGCCGTGTCCACGACGTTGCCGCCCGCGTCGGCGTACAGGTCGAGCATGCGGCGGCACTCCTCGATCGGCGCGCCCACCCCGCCCTGCTCCCCGAACGTCATGGCCCCGAGGAACAGCTCCGACACCCGTAACCCGGTGTTGCCCAGCAGCCGATAGCGCATCGCCCGAACCCCCTAATAGACCGAAATATGGGGATGATCGTAGTGGTTGGCCGTCGTGCCGCCCCGGTCCGACATGGTGCGCCAGGAGCCCGTTCTGGCGTGCCAGATCCGCTGCCGGTAGATGATGTACATGATCCCGAGCCGCTTCGAGTTCTTGATCGCCCACTCCGCGATCTCGTTGCCACGCGCGACCTCCGCCCCCGACGGCATCGCGCCGCCGCGGCTCAGCATGAAGTCGCAGGCCCGCCCGAGCGGATGCTCGCCGCCGTCCTGGATCGCCCGGTAACACCCGATCCCGTTCGGTACGCCGAACCGCTCCTGGACGAGCTGCTTGACCAGCCGCATCCGGGGCGTGATGTTGTCGGCCCCGCCGGGCAACTGCGGCACCCACGTGCCGTCCGGCCGCCGCACGCCCGGCCCGACGTACAGCTGGTCGATCTTCTCCTTGATCCGGTCGATCTGCTTCTCGGCCTTCTTCTTGCGCTTCTCCAGCTCGTCCACCGTCTCGGCGAGCTCCTTGGCGCGCGCGTCGGCCTCGTCCTTGGCTTGCTGGTGGGCGTCCCTGACCTGGGCGTAGCCGCGCAGCCGGGTCTCCTGGAGCACGACGAGATGCTGGTTGAGCGCCATCCGGCCGAGCAGGGACGTCGGGTCCCGGTCGGAGGTGAGCATGGAGATCTGGCCGGGGTCGCCGCCGATGTACTGGGCGACGGCCATGGCGCGGAGCTCGGCGGACTCGCGGTCGTAGACCGCCTGGGCCGCGGCCAGCTTCTCCCGCGCCGACTTTTCCGATTTATCGGCTTTTTGCTGGGCGATTCTGCTGCTGTAGTAGTCGGTGATGAGCTTGTCCGACTCCTTCTGCAGCGCGGCGAGCTCCTTCTTGAGCTGCTTCACCGTGGGCTTGGGCGCGGCCTGCGCCGGAGCCCCCGCCGTCAGCACCGCCACGGCGAGCGACGCCGCGGAGAGCGTACGGACCAGTCCGCGTAGCCGGTCGGCGCGGGACGCAACCGCCACACTTCTCCTCACCCCGAGCCGCAGGGCAGGTTCCGGTCAGCAGTAATCCAGGCCGGGGGGACGCCCTCTATCCGACTGCTGATAGTAGGGGATCATCCCGCTCCGCACACAACTCACAACTTTTCGGTATCGCGCGGCCGTCGTACCCTCCGCACCACGATCTGCCGTCCGACCAATACCGAGCCCGGTACGACCACCATCCCCAGGAGGCTCGACCCCAGACCGAGGTCGATGTCGGCGTCCAGCAGCCCGTCATCGCCGCCGCCGCCGAGGATCGGCAGGTTCACCGACACCTTGACGGAGAGGGAGATGAGCGGCTCCCGGTTCCTGGTCGCGGGCGGCGTGCCGGGGTCGGGCGCGCTCGTGGTCGGAGGCCGGGTGACGGGCGGCCGGGTGGCGGGCGGCTGGGTCGCGGGCGGCCTGGTCGCCGGGGGCCTCGTGGCCGGGGGTTCGCTGGTGGGCGGCCGCGTGGTGGGCCGCTCAGTCGGCCGCTCGGTCGGCCGGCCGGACCGCGTCGGCTCTCGGGTCGGCTCCCGGGTCGGCTCCCGGGTGGCGGTGGGCGGCCGCGAGCCGGGGCCGCCCGTAGGAAGAGCCGTGGGAGGAGCCGACGGCTGACCGGCGTACGTGACGGGCGGCGTCCCCGTGATCGACCCGCTCGGGCTGGGCTCGGCGGACGTGGGCGGCGCGGAGGTCGGCGAGGCGGGCGCCGC
>NZ_JBSFTC010000201.1:0-21405 GCF_053590415.1 Nonomuraea sp. NPDC003201 | reverse complement strand
CAGCCCCGCACCGGCCGCCGCCACGTGGGCGGAGGCGAGGGCGTGGCTCAGGCCGCCGGACCCGACGCAGTACAGCGGCCCGTCCCGGCTCCCCGCGTCGGCGAGCAGGAGGCGGCCGAGCGCGCGGACGTGCTCCTCGGTCTGGGCGTCCGCCACGAAGGCCGCGTCCTCCCCCATCGCCCGGTACGCCTCCTCCGACGGCGCGGGCGACGCGGGCAGCCAGCCGACCCGCCCCGCACCCTGCTCCGCCAGGCGGATCCGGAGGTCCGACTCCGAGGCGGGGGTGACCGGGTGGTCGCGCATCGGCGGGTAGCGGTCGAGCCGGTGAACCTCGGCGCCCGAGCGTACGAAGTGGTTCGCGAACCACGTGTAACGCCCCAGCTCCGGCTGGGCGGCGAGCACCGGGACCGGGCCCCGCGCCAGCCCTTCACGGTGCAGGGCCGCGATGACCGCCCCGATGCTCCCGTGCGCGGGCGAGGAGTCGAACGTCGAGCAGACCTTGTACTGGATCACCAGCGGCCGCAGCGCCGCCACGGCCTTGAGCACGGGCAGCACCACCGGCACCGGGTCCGCGGACGCCCGGGCGGTGGTGGCGATCCCGATGACGTCGTACGCGTCGTGCAGGCGGCCGGCGTCGGTGACCAGGGAGCCGGTCAACCCCAACCGCCTGAACTGCCACAACGCGTCGGTCGCCCCCGTGAAGTCGTCCGCGACGAAGGCGAACGACGTCACGGCCCCCTCACCCCTTTCGGCGTCACTTCCGGATCACCCCGCCGAAGTGCTTCAGCGCCGCGCGCAGCTCCGGCTCGTCCACCTCGTCCAGCGGCACGCCCGCCACGGAGGCCGCCCAGGCCTGGCGCATGCTGGTGATCCCCGCGGCCGGGCCGTCCGGGTGGCCGAGCACGCCGCCCCCGGCCAGCACCAGCAGGTCGGTGGTCCCCGTACGGGCCAGGGCGACGGGCGCGGTGCCGGCCCACTGGGCGGACGACAGCACCGGCAGGCAGGGGAAACCGCCGAGCAGCGGCTCCCGGACCGCCGCCACCGTGGCGGCGACCTCGTCGTCCGTGACGTAGAACTTGCTGTGGAACCCGCCGCAGTGCAGCTGGTCGACCCCGGCCAGCCGAACCAGCTTCTGGTACGCCACGTGCCCCATCCCGAGCCCCGGGTGGCGGGCCAGCGCCCCGATGCCGGTGACGTGACCGTGGATCGGCACCCTGGCGTGCCGGCGCAGCATGGCGACGGCCGGGAGGCCGACGACGTTGAGGTTGACCATCACGCAGGTGCCGCCGGCGGCCACCACCAGGTCATGGTTGCGCAGCATCCGGTCGGGCTCGTCGCTGATGTTGAAGGCGTACATCGGCCGCCGCCCGGTCCGCCGCTCCACCTCGTCGAGGGCGGCCGTCACCGCGCGGATCCGCTCGGGGAGCGGGGCGGGCGGGCAGTCGGCGTTCACCTCGTCGTCCTTGATGAAGTCGGCGCCGGCCAGGCCGAGCTCGCGTACCAGGTCCACGTAGTCGGCGGGGCGCAGCCCGACGTTCGGCTTGACGATGGTGCCGATCAGCACGCCTTCGGGACGGGCGACCAGCCGCCGGGTGCCCTCGACGGCGAACCCCGCCGGCAGGTACGCCGCCCCGAACGCGTCGGGCAGCTCCAGGTCCACCAGCTTGAGCCCGGCCAGCTCGCGCAGCTCGTAGAGGTTGCCCGCGACCACCGGGAGCAGGTTCGTGAGCGAGGGACCGGTGTTCGCCAGCGGGAAGCCGATCCTGACCAGGGCCGCCGCCAGAGGCCCGTCCCCGATCGCGCCCGGCAGGGGCTCGGAGCCGGGCGGGGTCTCCGTGATGGACAGCACCACGGCGCTGTGGCGGGCTCGTAACTCGTCGGTCTCGCCGCGCACGCTGACGAAGGTGCCGGTGCTCTGCTCCCCCGCGATCGCGCCCACGGCCTGCTCCAGCGGGAGGCGGGTGAGCACCCGGTACGTCGCGACCGTGAGCTCGCCGCTCACAGCACGGCCGCCAGGTGCTCCATGGCGAGCGGCGGGCTGGCGAGGATCGGGACCGGGGCCTCGACCGTACCGGCCACGCGGGCCATCGACGCCTGGGCCAGCACGATCACGTCCACCTCCGCGGCCAGCGCGGCCAGCGCCCCGGCCACCCGCGCGTCGTGCGTGGCGGCGTCCCCGCCCATCAGCGCCTCGAACGCCCCCTCGCACACCCTGGCCGTCAGCGAGACCTCCTTGTCCGAGGCGGCCGCGCGGCGGCGTACCAGGTCGGCGGTGGGGTCGAGGGTGGTGGACAGGGTGGCGAGCACGCCGATCCGGCGGCCGAGGGCGACGGCGCGGTCGGCCATCGGCCGGTCCACCCTGGTCACCGGCACGCCCGTCAGCGGCTCGGCGGCCTCCACGGCGGCGCCGATCGACGAGCACGTCACCAGGATGTGGTCGGCCCCGGCCGCCTCCGCGGAGCCGATGTGGCCGGCCACGCGCCCGGCGGTCTGCGGGGTGAGCCGGCCGGCGGCGATGGTGTTCTTGATCAGGCTGTCGTCGACGATGTTGAAGGTCTCGACTCCCGGCAGGTGCTCGGCGCACAGCTTGGCGAACACGTCGACCAGGGTCGCGGAGGTGTGGATCAGTCCCAGCCTCTTCGTCATGAGCCTCACTTCATCCGATGAAATGTCATCTTCATCAGATGAAATGCTATGAAAAATCAGGCGGGAGCGGTAGCGTCCGGAGCGTGGCAATCGATCCCAAGCGGGACAGGCACGCCCAGGTGGTCCAGGCCCTCGGCCCCCGCATCGTCACGGGCGAGCTCGCTCCCGGCACGTCCATCCCGATCGAGGAGGACCTGGTGGGCGAGCTGGGCATCGGCCGCTCCGCGGTCCGGGAGGGCGTGAAGGTCCTGGCCGGCAAGGGCCTGCTGGAGACCAGGCGGAGCGCGGGCACCAGGGTGCGCCCGCGCGAGTCCTGGAACCTGCTCGACCCCGACGTCCTGAGCTGGCGGTTCGAGCCCGAGCCGCGCCCCCGGGACATCCAGATGCTGGCCGACCTGCGGGTCGCGCTGGAGCCGGGCGCCGCCAGGGTGGCGGCCGAGCGGGCGGACGCGGTCGCGGTGCGGCGCATCGACGAGGCCCTGGCCGCGCTGTACGCCACAGCCGACGACCCCGAACCCTTCATCGAGGCCGACCTGGCCTTCCACAAGGCGGTGTTCGCCGCGGCGGACAACGACCTGCTGCTCTACATCTACGACATGATCAGCATCGCCCTGCGCTCCGTACGGCAGGTGCACACCCGTTCGGTCGCGCACAACAAGGAAACGCTGCCCGGCCACGAGCGCGTGGCGCTGGCGATCAGGCGACGGCACCACCGCAAGGCCGAGGAGGCCATGCGCGAGGTGGTCGAGGTCGCCCGCGCCGACGCCGAGCAGCACGTACGCCTCTGCTGCTAGCTATCTCCAGCAAGAAAGAGCTGACTTTGGACGTCCTCATCGACGTGGACGGCCCCGTGGCCGTCGTCACCCTCAACAGACCCGCCAAGCTCAACGCGATCACCCCTGACATGGCCGCCGCGCTGCGTGCCTGCCTGGGCCGGGTGGACGCCGACCCCGCCATCCGGGTCGCGGTGCTCACGGGCGCGGGCGAGCGCTCGTTCTGCGTCGGCAGCGACATCCGCGAGCTGGACGAGTACGCCACGCCGTGGGAGTTCCGCAACCGCGGCGACTACGGCGACGCGGTCCGCGCCCTGCGCAAGCCGATCATCGCGGCCGTCAACGGCTACGCCTACGGCGGCGGTCTGGAGCTGGCCATGGCCTGCGACATCCGCCTGGCGGCCGAGACGGCGACGTTCGCCGCGCCGGAGATCAAGCTCGGCTGGATCGGCGGCAGCGGCCAGTCGGCGCTGCTGGCCCACTCCGTCGGGCCGGGCAACGCCGCCACGATGCTGCTCACCGGCGACCCCATAGACGCCGCGCGCGCTCAGAGCTGGGGGCTGGTCACCGACGTGTTCCCGCAGGAGAAGCTGGTGCCGGCGGCTCTCGAACTGGCCGCGACGATCGCCAGGCGGCCGCCGATCGCCGCGCAGACCGCCAAGGCCAACCTCAAGGCGGCCTACTCGATGCCGCTCGACCAGGCCATCCAGTACGAGCGCGACCTGCAGACCGTCTGCTTCGCCACGGAGGACGCGGCCGAGGGCCGCGCCGCCTTCGCCGAGCGCCGCGAGCCCGTCTTCGAGGGGCGCTGATGGGCGTCCTGGACGGCTACCGCGTGGTCGACCTGTCCATCGCCATGGCGGGCCCGCTGGCCGCCATGCGACTGGGCGACCTGGGCGCGGACGTGGTCAAGGTGGAGCCGGTGACCGGCGAGTGGCAGCGGCACGCCCCGGCGGGCGGGGCGACGGGGAACCAGGTGAACGCCTCGTTCCTGTCCCTCAACCGCAACAAGCGCAGCCTCGCCGTCAACCTCAAGTCCGACGAGGGCCGCGCCATCGTGCACAAGCTCGCCGCGACGGCGGACGTGTTCCTGCAGAACTACCGCGCCGGCGTGGCCGAGCGGCTCGGCATGGACTACGACACGATCCGCGCCATCAACCCGGGCATCGTGTACGTCTCCATGTCCGGGTACGGCGAGACGGGCCCGTACGTGTCGAGACCCGGCCAGGACCTGCTCCTGCAGGCCATGAGCGGCGCCATGCTGAGCACCGGGCGCGACGGCGACCCGCCCGCGCCCGCCGGCACGTACGCCATCGACGCCATCACCGCCTACAGCGCCTTCGAGGGCGCGCTGGCCGCGCTGCTGCACCGCGAGCGGACCGGCGAGGGCCAGCGGGTGAGCGTCAACATGCTGGACGCGGCCGTCGCCGTGCAGATGCAGGAGCTGTCGATCTTCACGGTCGGCGGTGTGCCGCAGCGGCGCGGGCACGAGCCGCACGGCCACACCTACATCCGCGCCCCGTACGGGGTGTTCGCCACCAAGGACGGCTACCTCGCGCTCGGGATGCCCCGGCTGGACGCGCTCGCGGTCGCCCTCGACCTGCCGGAGCTGGCCGCCATGGACGGCGACGCCGACGGCCACACCAGGCGCGACGAGATCACCGCGATGGTCGCCGGGCGGCTGCCGGAGCGGACGACGGCCGAGTGGCTGGAGATCTGCGCCCGCCACGACCTGTGGGCGGGCCCGGTGTACGGGTACGCGGAACTGGTGGCGGACCCGCAGGTCCAGCACAACGGCTCGTTCGTCACGTACGAGCACCGCACCGAGGGCACGGTCACCACGCCCGGCTTCCCCTACGGCTTCAGTGCCACCCCACCGGGGGTGCGCCGGGGCGCGCCGCTGGTCGGCGAGCACACGAGGGAGCTGCTGGAGGAGCTCGGCTACCCGCCGGAGCGCACGGCCGAGCTGGTGGCGGAGGGCGTGCTGGCATGCGAGGACTGACCTGGGACCATCCCCGGGGGTACGCGCCGCTGGACGAGCTGACCCGGCTCGACCTGGCCGGGGACAACCCCTACGGGGACGTGCCGGAGCCGATCGCGTGGGACCGGCAGCCCCTGGAGGGGTTCGAGTCGGAGCCGATCGCGAAGCTGTGCGAGACGTACGACGTGCTCGTGATCGACCATCCCGGGCTGGGCGCGGCCATGGACGCGCTGGTGCCGATGGACGAGCTGTTCGACGAGCCGGTGGAGACGCGGTTCGTCGGCAGGAGCTACGAGAGCTACCACCTGGAGGGCCGCCAGTGGGCGCTGCCGCTCGACGCCGCAACGCAGGTGAGCGCGGCCCGGCCCGGCGTCGAGGTGCCGAGGACGTGGCCGGAGATGGCGGAGTTCGCGCGGGAGGCGCGGATGGCGCTGTGCCTGGGCGGGCCGCACGCGTTCCTCATGTTCTGCGCGCTGTGCTCGGGCGACTTCCTCGACGAGGCGGCCGGGGAGCGGGCGCTGGAGCTCATGTCGGAGCTGCTCGCGCGGTCCGACCGCGACGTGTCGCTGCTCAACCCGATCGGCGTGCTCGACACCATGACGGCCGGCGGGGTCGACTTCTGCCCCCTTCTGTACGGCTACGTGACCTACCCGCTGACCTTCTCGGACGCCCCCGCCTGGCCGGGCGAGCCGCCCGGGAGCGTGCTCGGCGGCACCGGGCTCGTGGTCTCCAGGCGGCGCATCGGCTCGATCCGCGAGGCCGTCCGCGCCCACCTGCGCCGCCTGGTGTCGGAGCCCGTGCAGACGGAGCTGTTCCCGGCCACCGGCGGGCAGCCCGCGGCCCGCTCGGCCTGGCAGGGCGACCCCACGCTCGCCACCCTGGAGGCCGCCTGGATCAGGCCGCGCTTCCCCGGCTACATCGCTCTGCAGGAGCGGGCGTCCGCGCTGGTCCGCGACGGGCTGCTCGCCCGCGTCCGGCCCCGCGACCTGCTCAGGGATCTGCACAAGGAATGGAGGCAGACATGACCACGGCGCTCGTGACAGGCGCCGCCGGAGCGCTCGGCAGGGCGATCGTGCGCCGGCTGGCCGCCGACGGCCACCGGGTGGCGGCGCTCGACCTCGACGCCGGCTCCCTCGAAGGCGCGCTCAACCTGAAGGTGGACCTACGCGACCCGGCCGCGATCGAGTCCGCGTTCGCCGAGACGGCCGCGCGGCTCGGCCCGGTCGGCATCCTCGTCAACAACGCGGCGATCTACCCCGCCAGGCCGTTCCTGGAGGTGCCGCTGGCCGAGTACGAGGACGTGCACGCGGTCAACCAGCGGGCCTACTGGCTGGCCGCCCAGCACGCGGCCGGGCAGATGACCTCGGGCGGCGCGATCGTCAACATCGCCTCGATCACCATGCACGGCGGCTGGTCCGACCTGGCCGCGTACGTGGCCACCAAGGGCGCGGCGGCGGCGCTGACCAGGGCGCTGGCCCGCGAGCTGGGGCCGCGGGAGATCCGGGTCAACTGCGTCTCGCCGGGCGCGTTCCCGACGGCGGCCGAGGAGATCCACGAGGACCCCGAGGCGTACAACCGGTTCGTCCTGGAGCGGCAGTCGCTCCAGCGGCGCGGCACGCCCGACGAGCTGGCGGCCGTGGTGTCGTTCCTCGCGGGCCCGGACGCGTCGTTCGTCACGGGCCAGACCATCGAAGTCAACGGAGGGTGGGTGATGGCATGACGCCGGACCGCAGGCGGCTGGCCGAGCTGACCGGGGACCTGAGCGCGGCCGGCGGGGTCCGGCTGGTGACGCTCGGCGACGGGGTCGAGCGGGGTATCCGGACGCTGGAGTTCCGCACCGGCTCGGGGCTGGCGTTCGACGTGCTGGTGGACAGGTGCATGGACATCGGGCACGCCGAGCACGCCGGGCGCTCGTTCGGCTGGCGCTCCCCCACCGGCTTCCGCCACCCCGGGCTGCACGAGAACGCCGACGAGGACGGGCTGTCCTGGCTGCGCTCGTTCTCCGGGCTCATCGTCACGGCCGGGCTCGACCACACGCTGTTCGGGGGCGAGGTGCCCGCCGGCACCTACCGCTACCCGCCCCGGCAGTCGGTGCGGCACGGGCTGCACGGCCGCGCGGGCAACCTCCCGGCCCGGCTCACCGGGTACGGCGAGCGCTGGGACGGCGACCGCTGCGTGCTGTGGGCCGAGGGCGAGGTGCGCCAGGCCGCGGTGTTCGCCGAGAACCTGCGCCTGGTCCGCCGCATCGAGGCCGACCTGGGCGGCGACGAGATCAGGCTCGTCGACACCGTCACCAACGCCGGGTTCGAGCCGGCGCCGCACATGTTCCTCTACCACATCAACCTGGGCTGGCCGCTGCTCGACGAGGGCGCCCGGCTGGAGGCCGACATCCGCGAGACGCTCTGGCAGAGCGACAGCGTGGCCGAGCAGAAGGCCGACCACGTGACCTTCCCGGGGCCGGCGCCGGGGTTCGTGGAGCAGGTGTACGAGCACGCGCTCAACCCCGGCGCGGACGGGCTGCACCGGGTGGCGGTGGCCAACGACCGGCTCGGGATGAAGGTCACCGTGGAGTGGCGGGCGGAGGAGTTCCCGTACTTCTTCGAGTGGCTGAACCTGCGCTCGGGCAACTACGCGGTCGGCCTGGAGCCGTCCACCCACCACGTGTCGGGCGACGCGGCGGCGCGGGAGGACGGCAGCATGATCTGGCTGGGCCCGCAGGAGTCGCGGACGTATCAGACGACCTTCCGCGTCTCCTAGTGCAGCCGGTACGCGCGGCGGGCCGTACCGGCGAAGACCTCGGCCCGCTCGCCTTCCGACAACCCGGCGCACAGGTCGTCCGCGGCCTGTGCGACCTGGTCGTACCCGGCCGCGAGCAGGCAGACCGGCCAGTCGGAGCCGAACATCACCCGCTCGGGCCCGAACGCCTCCAGGACGGTCTCGGCGTACGGCCGCAGGTCGGCCACCTGCCAGGACGCCCAGTCGGCCTCGGTGACCATGCCGGACAGCTTGCAGTAGACGTTCGGGCGGGCGGCCAGCTCCAGGATCCGGCCGCGCCACGGCTCCAGCTCACCGGTGGCGATCGGCGGCTTGGACAGGTGGTCGAGCACGAACGTGAGCTCGGGCATGGCCGTCACGGTGTCGACGGCGGCCGGGAGCTGGTGCGGCAGCGTGAGCAGGTCGTACGCCAGCCCGGCGGCGGCCACCGCGGCGAGCCCGCGGCGCACGTCGGGCCGGGTGAGCCAGTCGGGGTCCGGCTCGGACTGGACGCCGTGGCGGACGCCCACCAGCCCGTCCGGCAGGCCCGCCAGGGTGTCGGCGGCGTCGGGCGCGGTCAGGTCGATCCAGCCGACGACGCCCGCGACCAGGTCGGACTCGGCGGCCAGCGACAGGAACTCGCGCGTCTCGGCCAGATCGGGCAGCACCTGCACCAGCACGGTCGCGGTCACTCCGGCCGCGGCCGCGGGCCCGGCGAGGTCGTCGAGGGTGAACGTGCGCCGGATGGGCGCCATCGGCTCGGAGTCGAGCCAGCCGTGCGGGCGGGCGGCGAGGTCCCAGATGTGGTGGTGGGCGTCGATGCGGGTCATGGTTCAGTCCAACTCGGTCCAGAGGGCTTCGGGAATCGGGGTGGCGGCCAGGGCGAGGTCCTCGGCCACCTCCTCGGGGCTGCGGGCGCCGACCACGATGCCGGTCACGGCCGGATGACGCAACGGGAACTGGAGCGCGGCCGCCGCGAGCGGCACGTCGTACGCGGCGCAGCGCTCGGCCAGGCCGCGCGCCCGCTTCAGCACGGGCTCGGGCGCCGGGGCGTAGTCGTAGTACGCGCCGGGCCCCGGGTCGGCCAGGATGCCGCCGTTGAACACCCCCGCGACCAGCACGCCGGTGCCGCGCTCGGCGCACAGCGGGAGCAGCTCGTCGGCCGCCGTGCGGTCGAGCAGGCTGTAGCGGCCGGCCACCATCACGCAGTCGACGTCGGTCTCCCGCACGAACTTGACCAGCATCTCGGCCTGCGTCATGCCGACGCCGACCGCCCGCACCCCGCCCTGCTCGCGCAGCCGCGCGAGCGCCGGGTAGGCGTGCCGCACGGCCTCCTCCCAGTGGTCGTCGGGGTCGTGGATGAGCAGGATGTCGAACGCGTCGAGCCCGGAGCGTTCGAGGCTGGCGGCGAGCGAGGCGTAGACGCCCTCCACGGTGTAGTCGCGCCTGGCGGGGCCGAGCAGCGCGCCGACCTTGCTGGACACCGTCGCCTCGGACCGGTCGACGCCCGCGAGGAAGCTTCCCAGCCTCCGCTCGGCCAGGCCGGAGCCGTAGCGGGGGGCGGTGTCGAAGTAGCGGACGCCCGCGGACCAGGCGGCGTCGAGCGTGGCGGCGGCCTGCTCGTCGCCGACCGCGGTGTAGAGCCCTGCCAGGGGCGCGGTGCCGAGGCCGATCCGGGAAACGCCAACGCCGCTGCGTCCGAGTTTCTCCATGATCGGCAACCTAGCAGAGGTCCCATCTTTCGGCTAGATCTATGGGAGGTATGGACATCGGATGACGTCGTAGCGTAAAGATACATCCTACGTTCACCGCGCTTGTGGCGTCCCTGTGAGTGGCTGCTGAGCCGGACAGGTCGTACGCATCCATGCGCTCCCCTCCACCGTGTTCTGGAACAGGAGTGACGGTGTCCAACGACGGCTACACACGACGAGGCGTACTCAAGACCGGCTTAGGAGCCGCGGCCGGGTCCCTGCTCGTGACCACCCCCGCGCACGCCTCCACGGCCGCCGGCCCGCTCAAGCTCTGGTACGACCGCCCGGCGGCGGCCTGGCTGGAGGCGCTGCCGATCGGGTGCGGGCGGCTCGGGGCCATGGTCTTCGGCGGCGTGGCCACCGAGCGCCTGCAGCTCAACGAGGACAGCATCTGGGCCGGCGGGCCGCACGACTACGACAACCCCGAGGCGCTGGCCGCGCTCCCCGAGATCAGGCGGCTGGTCTGGGAGGACAAGTGGCAGGCCGCCCAGAACCTGGCGGACAAGAAGTTCCTCGGCAAGCCCAGCGAGCAGGCGCCGTACCAGGTGCTGGGCGACCTCACGCTGACCTTCCCGGGCGCGGCGGAGTTCACGGAGTACCGCCGCGAGCTGGACCTGTCCAGGGCCGTCACCACGGTCACGTACGTGCGCGACGGCGTGCGCCACACGCGCGAGGTCTTCGCCAGCAACCCGGACCAGGTCGTCGTCGTCCGCCACACGGCCGACAAGCCCGGCTCGGTGTCGTTCCAGGCGGCCTTCACCAGCCCGCAGGCGTCCTCCCCCTCCTCCGCCGGCCGCGACTCCATCGCCCTGGACGGGGTCAGCACCGACACGCAGGGCCTGAAGGGTGAGGTCCGCTTCCGGGCCCTGGCCAGGGCGGAGGCCCGCGGCGGCGCGGTCCGCACCGACGGCGGCACGCTGATCGTCGAGGGGGCGGACGAGGTCACGCTGCTGATCTCCATGGGCTCCAGCTACCGCAGCTACAAGGACGTCGGCGGCGACCCGGCCGAGGTGGCGGACCGGCATCTCACGCGTGCGTGCGGGCAGCCGTATGAGGTGCTGAAGCGCAAGCACGTACGCGACTACCAGCGGCTCTTCGGGCGGCTCGAGATCGACCTGGGAACCTCGGAGGCCGCCGCGCTCCCCACCGACCAGCGGATCGCGCGCAAGCAGCTCGACACCGACCCGGGGCTGGCCGCCCTGTACTACCAGTTCGGGCGCTACCTGCTGATCTCCTCCTCCCGCTCGCCCGGCTACGCCGCCAACCTGCAGGGCATCTGGAACGACTCGCTCACGCCCGCGTGGGAGTCGAAGTACACGATCAACATCAACTGCGAGATGAACTACTGGCCCGCCGCGCCCGCGAACCTGGTCGAGTGCATGGACCCGCTGTTCGACCTGATCAAGGACCTGGCGGAGACGGGGGCGAGGACCGCCGCGGCGCAGTACGGCGCGAAGGGCTGGGTGGCGCACCACAACACCGACGGCTGGCGCGGGACGGCGCCCGTCGACTTCGCCTTCTACGGCGTGTGGCCCAGCGGCGGGGCGTGGCTGTGCCTGATGCTCTGGGAGCACTACCTCTACACGGGGGACGAGCGGCGCCTGCGCGAGCACTTCCCGCTGATCAAGGGGTCGGTGGAGTTCTTCCTGGACACGCTGCAGACCGATCCTCGGAGCGGCTACCTGGTGACGAACCCGTCGCACTCCCCGGAGGTCGGGCACCACGAGGACGGCGGCGAGAACGTCAGCATCTGCGCCGGGCCCACCATGGACATGCAGATCCTGCGGGACCTGTTCGGGGCCTTCTCGGAGGCGTCGGAGATCCTCGGGGTCGAGGCGGACATGCGCGCCAAGGCCGCGGACGCCCGGTCGAAGCTCGTCCCCAACCAGATCGGGCACCTGGGGCAGATCCAGGAGTGGCAGGAGGACTACCGGGGGGACGCGGCGCTCTCGCGCAGCCGTCACATCTCGCACCTGTGGGGCCTGTTCCCCGGTCACCAGATCGACCCGCGCCTGTCGCCCGACCTGGCCGCCGCCGCCCGGCGCACCCTGGAGCTGCGCGGCGAGGCGGGGGCGGGGTGGTCGCTCGCCTGGAAGATCAACTTCTGGGCGCGGCTGCTGGACGCTCCCGAGGCGTACAAGCGGCTGTCGAACCTGCTGCTGCCCGCCCGTACGGCGCCGAACATGTTCGACCTGCATCCGCCGTTCCAGATCGACGGCAACTTCGGCGGGACGTCGGGGATCACGGAGATGCTGCTGCAGAGCCACGGGGACCAGGTGCACCTGCTGCCCGCCCTGCCCGCCGCCTGGCCGGCCGGGTCGATCCGGGGCTTCCGGGCGCGGGGCGGCTTCGAGGTGAACCTGTCGTGGAGCGCGGGCGCGCTGACCGGGGGGCGGATCCGCTCGGACCTGGGCCGCGAACTCACCCTCCGGACTGCCGCGCCGGTGACGGTGACGTCGGGCGGGCGCCCGGTCACGGTCTCCCGGCCGGAGCCGAACGTCGTCGTCCTCGACACCCGCCGAGGCACCACCTACGACCTCACCCCGTCCCCCTGACCCCCGCCGCCCCACCCCGCCCGCCGCGCCTCGCTGCTCAGGAGGCGCGCCACCGCTCAAAGGGCCCTGACCCGCCGACGACAGCGCGCCGGGTCGGAGCCGCTCAGACGGTGGCGGTGGGCGGGGGTGGGGAGGTGCGGGTGCGGGGGCGGGTGCGGGAGGCTTCGCCGCGGGCGTGGGCGGCGAAGAGGCGGGCCGCCTCGTCCGGGTCGCCCGACGCCAGGGCCGCCACCAGGTCGTCGTGGTGGCCCGCCATGGCCGTCCAGTCACCGTCGTACAGCGGGTTGCCCACCACGTGCAGGCTCCACAGGTTCGACTCGATGGTCCGCCACAGCCGCAGCAGGAACGAGTTGCCGCACGCCGCGCAGACCCGCCGGTGGAAGGCCAGGTCGGCGTCGCGGAAGGCGCCGATGTCCCCGTCCTGGGCGGCCTGCCGCATGGCCAGCACGTCGGCCGAGAGCTCCCGCAGGGTGTCGGCCTGGATGCGGGCGGCGGCGCCCCGTGCGGCATACTCCTCCAGCAGCACCCTGATGTCACGGACCTCCCGGGCCTGCTCGTCCGAGATCTCCGCGACGTAGCTCCCCCGGTTGGGATAGGAGATGACCAGCCCCTCGTGCGCCAACCGCTTGATCGCCTCACGCGCCGGGGCCTGGCTGGTGCCGACCCTGCGGGCGATCTCCGCTTCCACCAGCCGCTGCCCCGCCACCAGCTCCCCCGAGACGATCCACCCGCGCAGCAGCGCGTAGACGCGGTCGGACAGGAGCTCCCTGGGCAGCAGCCGGGCCGCGGGCGGCGCGATCTGCTGCTCCTGCCAGATCCGGGCCACCGTCGACTGCGACAGCCCGAGCTGGCGCGCCATCGTACGGGTCGAGGGCACGGCCGTGCCGACCGCCGCGGCGGCGATCACGCGCTCGGCCTCCTGCCGCTCCGCGGTGCGCGGGCGGCCCGGCCGCGGCGCGTCCGCCAGCCCGTCGAGCCCGCGCTCCACGAAGCGGGCCCGCCATTTGGCCACCGTCGCCGGGCTCACGTCGAGCCGGTCGGCGATCTCCTTGCGCGGCAGCCCGTCCGCGCAGGCGAGCACGATCCGGCTGCGCAGCCCCAGCCCCCCGGAGGACCCTTCGGCCCACTCGCGCAGCGCGGAGCGTTCCTCCTCGCCCAGCACCAGCCGCTTGTCGTCATCGCGTCCAGCCACGGCCCCACCTTAACGCATTTATGACTCAGTCATCCGCTGGAAACTTATTTGTAGCACCACATAGCCCCTTGACGAGGCCATGTGACCAACGTATTAAATAATCGCTAATCGAGTAACGACCCATTAAAAGGCGTCGCAGATCTCGCCCCCTTGGAGGTGCGATGCGTTCCCCCCATCCATTCCTCGCCCCCACAGCCCTCAGCTGCCTGCTCCTGCTCACCGGCTGCGGCGGGGGTGGCTTCGCCGGCGACTCGCAGGCCAAGCAGGGCGAGGGCGGCCAGATCACCGTGCGCATGCTGGTCAACATCACCCCGAACCTCACCCAGGCGTACTGGGACGGCCTGGTCAAGCCGTTCGAGCAGGCCAACCCCGGCGTCGACGTCAAGGTCGAGGCTCCGACCGGCAAGGGCGTGGCCGACACGCTGCCGCAGCAGCTCGCGGCGGGCAACGCGCCCGACGTGATCGAGACGCTGACGGTGGACGAGACGCTCTCCAAGCAGATGCTCGACCTGACCGACCAGCCGTGGGCGAAGGACACGCCGCTGGCCAAGGAGGCGAGCCTGGGCGGCAAGATCTACACGGTCGGCGTCGGCGTGCAGGCGCAGTCGCTGGTCTTCTACAACAAGAGCGCGTTCGACAAGGCCGGGATCGACAAGCCGCCGACCACGCTCGACGAGTTCGACGCCGCCATGGGCAAGCTCAAGGCGGCCGGGTGGCTGCCGCTGCAGACCGGCGGCGAGTTCCTGACCGGGCTCCAGCTGCTGCAGTTCTCCGGCCCGTCGCGCGCCCAGCTCCATCCCACCTGGCAGCAGGACGTCAAGGCGGACAAGCTCAAGGCCGGCGAGTCGCTGCTGCCCTACCTGGAGCGCTACCGCACCTGGATCGACAAGGGCTACGTCGACAAGAACGCCCTGGGCACGAAGTACGCCGACGCCGAGAGCGCGTTCCTGTCCGGCAAGGCCGCCATGTACGTGATGGGCAGCTGGTTCACCGCCGCCGAGGCCAAGTCCACGAAGGACTTCGAGGTCGGCGTCTTCCCGGCCCCGGTCGACAAGGGCCAGGCGTACCCGGGTCCGCAGGGCGCCACGATGGCGGCCCCGTACATGATCCTCAAGTCCACCCCGAACAAGGACGCGGCCCTCAAGCTCGTGCGGTGGCTCGTCACCGACCAGGCGGCGGTCAAGAGCCAGCTCAAGCAGGACGGCAACTTCCGAGCCGGCGTGGAGCGCGAGTTCACCCCGCTGGAGAAGCAGGTGCAGCAGATCCTCGACAGCGCCCCCTCCGGCGTCCCGCAGGGTGAGGGCTACGGCGACGCGACCCTCCCCAAGGGCTTCAACGCCGCGTGGAACACCGAGGTCCAGGGCCTGTACGTGGGCAAGTCGCCCAAGGAAGTGGCCGAGGGCGTGGACCGCTGGCTGGCCGGCCGCAAATGACCCTCACCCGGGAAGCGCCTCCGGCCATCCCCGAAGCCCCCGCTCTTCCGAAGACCAGGCGCGGTGACGGGTGGGCCACCACGATCATGGTCGCCCCCGCCACCGTCCTCTACACCGTGATGCTGATCGTCCCGGTCGGCCTGGCGCTCTACCTGAGCCTCACCGACTGGGACGGCTTCAGCGCCGACCCCGCCTTCGTCGGCGCCGCCAACTACCTCGACCTCCTCGACGACCCCGAGCTGCGCCGCGCCGCCCTCGTCACCCTGCTGGTCGCCGCCGCCGGCACGGCCGGGCTCAACCTGCTCGGCCTCGGCTTCGCCCTCCTGGTGAACGGCGCCTCGAAGGCGAACACGTTCTTCAGGATCGTCCTGTTCTATCCGCACGTGCTCAGCGCCCTCGTGGTCGGCTTCCTCTGGTCGGCGATCCTCGGCACCAACGGCGCGGTCAACAACCTGGTGACGAAGTGGGGCGGCGAGGTGCTGCCGTTCCTGTCGGACCCGGCATGGGCCACGGTCACCATGATCGGGGTGCTGGTGTGGGCCGGGTTCGGGGTCAACGTGGTGCTCTACCTGGCGGGGCTGCAGGCCGTGCCGCACTCCCTGATCGAGGCGGCGCGCATCGACGGCGCGACGCGCTGGCAGGTGTTCAGGAACGTGACGCTCCCGGCGCTCGGCCCGTCCGTGACGGTCAACATCGTGCTGTCGCTGGTGACGCTGCTCAAGACGTACGACCTGGTGGTGTCGCTGACGGCGGGCGGCCCTGCCGGGCAGACGCAGACCGTCGCCTACCTCATCCTGTGGAACTCCTTCCACGACGCCCGCCTCGGCTTCGGCTCCGCGCAGTCGGTGCTGCTCATGCTGGTGACGGCGGCGCTGGCGTTCGTGGTGACCAGGCTGCGCAGGCGCGGGGAGCTGGCGGTGCACCAGTGAGAAGGACGTTCCTCTGGGCGACCGTCGCCTTCATGCTCATCCCCCTGTACGTGCTGACCGTCAACGCGTTCAAGGGCCAGCAGGACATCCTGGCCGACCCGTTCGGCCTGGGGGGTCTCACGCTGGAGCCACTGGGCAGGGCGCTGACGAACCCGCAGTTCAACGTGGTCAAGGGCTACGCGGTCACGCTGCTGTTCGTGGTGGCGGTCAACGTGCTGTCGGTGGTGCTGGCCGCGCCGGCCGCGTACGTGATCGCGCGCAGCCCGAAGCGCCGCTTCCGGATGCTGATGCTGTTCTTCCTGGCCGGGACGTTCATCCCGGGCCAGGTGCTGGTCATCCCCGTCGTGTACGTGCTCAAGACCCTCGGCCTGATGGGCACCATCCGGGGGTTCGTGCTGTTCGAGACCGTGTTAACGCTACCGTTCTCGATCTTCCTGTACGCCGGCTACATCGCCACCATCCCGGCCGTGCTCGACCAGGCGGCGGCCGTGGACGGGGCGGGCAGGCTGCGTACGTTCTGGCAGATCGTCTTCCCGCTGATGAGGCCCGCAGTCGCCACGATGGTCATCCTCAACACCTTCTCGGTGTGGAACGACTTCGTGAACCCGCAGATCATCCTGGGCCCCGGCAGCGGCCTCTACACCGTGACCACCGGCGTCTACGCGGCCGTCAGCCAGTACTCCACCGACTACACGGTGGTCTTCCCGACGCTGCTGCTGGCCATCGCCCCGCTGCTGGTCTTCTTCGTCTTCATGCAACGGCACATCATCAGCGGCCTGACCGCCGGAGCAACGAAAGGGTGAAGATGCGGACAGTATCTCCGGGACCCGCGAACGGTCCCTCTGTCACGGCGACCGTCCCGCTCGGCGTGCCACCGGTCTGGGCGGTGCTCGAGCGCAGGCTGTTCGACGCCCTCGACGAGGCCTGGCGGGCCTTCGCCGCCCGCTACTGCGGCCCCGACGGGCGGCTCGTCTACCACGGCCCGGCCGCCGACCGGGACGGCGCCGACGACTTCTACGAGGCGTTCTTCAACTGGCCCACGCTCTACCAGCTGGGCGGGGCGGACGACCTGCTGGACGCCTCGAAGCACCACTGGGAGGGCGTGACCGCGCAGCTCACCGAGCTGGGCTACCTGGTGGACGAGTTCGAGCGCGGCTATGACTGGTTCCACCAGGGCGAGTCGCTGCTGCTGTTCTACGGCATCTGCGCCGCCGACCCGCGCGACGAGCGCTTCCGCGAGCGCGCCCGCCGCTTCGCCGACCTCTACCTGCCCGGCTCCGCCAACTACGACGCCGAGCACGACATCATCCGCGCCCCGCACAACGGCGCCGGCGGCCCCCGCTACGGCCTGCAGTGGGAGTGGGCCTCCTACCACACCGACCTGATCAGCATGCGGCCGTACGGCCTGCCGCTGCGCGACCTGCCGGGCATCGCGGAGTGGGCGGACCTGGGCGACCCGAGCAACGCCGCCCGCATGGGCGCCGCCATGAACGAGCGCCTCGGCCGCGGCGACGTGGCCGTGAACCTGGCCGCGACCAGCCTGGCCGTCAACGCCTGGCTGTACGACGGCGACGACCGCTACCGCGACTGGGCCCTGCGCTACATCGGCGCCTGGGAGCGCCGGGCCGCGGCCAACGGCGGGATCCTGCCCGACAACGTGGGCCTGTCCGGCGAGGTCGGCGAGCTGCACGGCGGCCGCTGGTACGGCGGCACCTACGGCTGGCAGTGGCCGCACGGCCTCTACAGCGTCGGCGCCGCCGCCGCGATCGCCGCCGTCAACGCCCACCTGCTGACCGGCGACGAAGCCGCGCTCGCCATCGGCCGCGACCCCCTGGAGATCGTGTACGACCAGGCCGTCCAGGCCGGCGTGACCGAGACGGAGATGAGCACCAGCGACCGCTGGCTGGCCGAGCTGGGCGACGAGGCCGGCAAGCCCACCATGCTGGTGCCGAACCGGCACGACGACGGGGGCTGGTTCGACTTCCAGCCGCCGCAGCTCGGCCTGCCCGTCTGGCTCTGGTACACCTCGCTCGGACGGCAGGACGCCGAGCGGCTCGACCGGCTGAGAGCCGCCTCCGGATACGACTGGGCCACGGTGCGCCCGTTCCGGAACAAGGAGGAGGCCGGGCACGAGGCGCCCTGGCTGGAGTTCCTGCGCGGCGCCAACCCCGGCTTCCCCGAGGCCATGCTGTCCACCGCGCTCGGGCAGGTGCAGCGCCGGATGGCGCTCATCGACGCCGACCACGAGGACCTGTCCGCCATCCACGTGCACCACTGGCAGCGGCTCAACCCCGTGCTCACCGAGGCGCTGCTGCAGCTCGTCACCGGCACCCCGCAGGTGCTCTACAACGGCGGGCTGCTGCCCACCCGGCTGGCCTACTTCGACGCCGACCGCCACCGGCCTGGGCTGCCCCGGGACGTGGCCGCGCTGGTCGACTCGGTACGCCCCGACGGCACCCGCGTCGAGCTGGTCAACCTCGGCCTCACCCACACCCGCAGGGTCGTGCTCCAGGCGGGCGCGTTCGGCGAGCACCGCATCGACCGTGCGGTCGTCACCCGGGGGGACGAGGACTACCCCGGTGACCCGCGCGCCTACACCACTCCCCCGATCACCGAGTCGGAGCGGGAGGTGACGGTGGACGGGCCGCGTCTCGTCGTCGAGCTGCCGCCCGGCCGCCGCATCCGGCTCGACCTGCACACGACCGCGCGCGTCCGCACGCCGTCACACCAGTACTACTGAGGAGTTACATGGACGACGCCATCTGGGATCTGCCTGTTCGCGGGCAGCTGCCCGCCGGCCCCGACCCCGTCCTCGTGGAGGGGCTGAAGCGGATCAGCTCGGCCACCGCCTGCGCCAAGCTGCACGCCCAGGGCATCCGGCGGACCTTCGTCGAGGGACCGCGTCCCATCGCCCAGGGGCAGAAGATCGCCGGGCGGGTCCGCACGCTGCAGTTCATGCCGCAGCGCGAGGACATCGCCTCCGGGCTCGGCCAGGAGTACGTCGAGCGGCACACCGCGCTGTGGGCCGTGCTGGAGACGATCGAGCCCGGCGACGTGCTGCTCGTGCAGGCGTACGGCAGCGCGTACACCGGCTGCTTCGGCGACATGCTGGTGCGCTACTTCAAGCGCAAGGGCGGCGCGGGCATCGTCGTGGACGGCCGGATCCGGGACCTGCCCCGGGTGAGCGGCATCGGGCTGCCGCTCTGGACCACGGGCGCGACCCCTCATTACGCCTCGCAGGCGGAGCTGTTCCCGTGGGCGTACGACGTGCCGGTGGCCGTGGGCGGGGCGCTCGCGCTGCCCGGCGACCTGTGCGTGGCCGACGACGACGGCGCCGTGGTCGTGCCGCGCCGGCGCGCCACGTCGGTGCTCGAGGCCGCCGCCGACCACGAGCAGTGGGAGCGCTACAGCCGCGCCCGCATCGAGGAGGGCGGGGCGCTTTCCGACTACTACCCACTCACCCCCGAGACCCGCGCCGAGTACGAGCGGTGGCGGGAAGTTAAGGAGAGCCAGTGATCCTCAGGTCCCTGGGCGCGGTCGTCTTACTCCTGGGCGGACTGACGACCCCGACCCCGGCGGCTTCCGCCAAGACGTGTGACTATTTCGTCTCCCCCTCAGGCGGCGACCGCGGCGACGGCAGCGCCCAGCGCCCGTGGAAATCCATCGAGCAGGCCCGCGACCAGCTCCGGGCCAAGAAGAAGTACCACCAGAACTGCGACATCGTGGTCAACCTCAAGACCGGTGACTACGTGGTCGACAAGACGATCACCTTCACCGAGGCCGACTCCGGCGAGAACGGCCACAAGATCATCTACCGCAGCGCCGACGGCCCCGGCAAGGCCAGGCTGCTGGGTGCCAGGCCGCTGACCGGGTGGCAGAAGTACGACGACAACATCTACAAGACCAAGGTCGACCGGAACTTCTACACCCTCTTCGAGGACGGCAAGCGCGCCACCACCGCCCGCTACCCGAACAGGACCAGCGACGACCTCTGGTCGCCGTACCTGTTCTCGGTGCTGCCCGAGGCGGAGTACCAGGCCGTGCACAACTGGCTCTTCTTCGACCCCAAGGACGTCCCGAAGGAGTGGGACGCCGACTTCGACAAGAACGCCCAGATGGTCGTCTGGTCGGGCGGGTCGTGGAGCTGGTTCAGCGACACCGTGCCGCTGGGCGGGGCCGACTTCCGCAAGAACTTCTTCACGTTCAACCACGACACCCGCTTCAGCCTCGTCAACAGCCGCAGCGGCTCGCGTTACTTCCTGCAGAACACGCTGCGCTTCCTCGACCAGCCGGGCGAGTACTACTTCGACTTCGCCAACAGCGAGGTCTACTACTGGCCGAAGGGCTCGATCGACAAGGTCGTGGCGCCCACCGTCAAGACGCTCATCTCGCTGGCCGGGTCCTCGCCCGAGCAGCGGGTGCAGAACCTCTCCTTCGACGGGCTGGCGCTGCAGTACTCCGACTTCGTCGACTGGTACCGCTACGGGTGGAACGCCGCCGGCGACTCGGGCTACGAGCACAAGTACCCGATCTACGACCGGCAGATCGAGCTGCCGCGCAACCGGTTCGGCATGATCACCGTGACGAACTCCCGCGACATCGACCTGACCAGGCTGCACCTGTCCGACAGCGGCTTCACGGGCGTCTTCCTGCTCTTCGCCAACGAGCGCGTCAAGGTGACCGACAGCCTGCTGGACAACATCGGCGGCGACGGCATCAAGGTGGAGGGCGGCTATCCCGGCGAGGGCGACATCACCGGGCACCACACGTTCGCCAACAACTACATCTACCACGTCGGCGAGCTGGTGCCCGGCGACGCGGCCGGCATCGAGATGATGAACACCGGTAACAACCAGGTCAGCAACATCGTCGTCAAGCACAGCGCCCGCTACGGCATCAGCCTGGAGGTCCGCCCCGAGATCAAGAACGAGGACAACTACGCCCGCAACAACCGGTTCTCCTACATCCGCCTGGAGGAGACCGGCCTCGACAGCGGTGACATGGGCGCCTTCTACACCTACGGCGTGCACAACGTCGAACCGCACCCGATCGACAACTACGTCTCCCAGATGGTGATCGGCGACGTCATCAACGACCCCGCCGGGCAGATGCCGGACTCCGGCACACGCGGCGTCCACATGGACGCGGGCGGCTGCGGGTTCTCGATCGAGAACGTCGAGGTGGGCAAGGTCAGCGACGACAAGTACCAGGCCTACAAGTGCAACGAGGTCAAGAACGCCAACTGGGCGGACGGCTTCGACACCTCGAAGATGGAGTACGACAAGATCGGTGTGACGAGCGCGTTCCCGTACCCGATCCCGAGCTAGACGCGGTCGCGAGGGCCCGGCCCGGCCGGGCTCCGAAGCAGTACGGCGTGCCGAGCCACCCGGT
>NZ_JBSFTC010000200.1:0-21560 GCF_053590415.1 Nonomuraea sp. NPDC003201 | reverse complement strand
TCCTGCGGTTCGCTCCACCCGTCGGCCGGCAGCGAATAGGCCGTCGTGCGCAGGATCTCCCAGGCGCGCGCCGCGTGCGGGTCGGCTCCGCCGTACCGCCGGCGAGAGAAGTCCGTGAACCACGCGGCGTGATCGATGGGCTCGTCGTGCCAGGCGAGCTCGGCGAACAGGGCGAAGGACGCGGGGTTCGTGCCGGTGCCTTCGGGCATGTACGCGATGCCGCGCAGCGACGGGCCGCGACGCCACTCCGCGAAGCGGGTGACCCAGACGCCGGTGTTCGCCCCGATCGTGGTGTGGCCGCCGAAGTTGGGGATGGTTCCGAAGCAGTACGGCGTGCCGAGCCACCCGGTTTCGCGGTCGAGATCGGGGTGGCGGTCGGCGACGCCGTCGAGGATGAGCAGGCCGTCGGCGGCTTCGATCAGCTCGCGCACGGGGTTGTCGAGCCAGCCGAGCACCACCCAGGTGGCTCCCGGCCTGGCCTTGCGCAGCGCCTCCTGCACCGCCTTGACCGCTTCCGCGACCGGGACGTCGCCGGGCGTGCCACCCTCGTGCAGGAGGTCCATCTTGACCATGGAGCTCTCGCCGTACAGCTCGGCCTGGTGGCGATAGAACGCCTCCGCGACCCGGGCGAACATCGGGTCGCGCGGGTCGAGCCAGTCGGGACGCTCGAAGCCGACCCAGCCGCCCTGCGGGATCACGCGCCCGGGGAAGCCGGGCGGCACTGTCCCGAAATATCCGGGCATGACGGGGGTGAGGTCGAGCTCGCGCAGCCGGGTGACGATCTGCCGGGCCAGCCGTACCCGCTGGTCGAAGAGCTGTTCCGAGACCGGCCCGGTGAAGGCGGCCATGTTCTGCAGCAGCCACCAGGGCTGGTGACCCGGCGAGGGGATCCAGGCGCGGAGCTGCTCGTCGGTGTACCCGAATTCGGCGAATGTGCGGCGATAGACCTCCTCCATGCCGACCGTGACGAGCACCTCGTTGATGCCGTGCAGGGCCATCAGGTCGATCTGCCGCTCCCAGGCGGCCCAGTCCCGATACGGCCCCGAATAGCCGTCGTCGGTGTCGTTCAACGCGAACCGGTGCTGAACGACGGCCTCTTTCGCGATATATGGCGCTTGGGGCAGCTTGTCGGGAAGGCGTGACAGGCTGTCCCCCGGCCACCCGGCGCTCACGCCGGCGACCCGCGTCAGATACCAGTGCACGCCTGTGAGCAGGGCGGACGCCGACGTTCCGGTGATCGTCGTACCCTCGACGCGGAACCGGTCGCCCGCCCCCCGCTGCTCGACGAGCGTCAGCTGATCGTGATGATCGGGAAGCAGACGGCGTACGGCTCCCGCCACGGCGCTCACGACGGCGCTCACCAGGGCAGCCCGCGCAGGTCGATCGGGCCGCCCTCGGGGAAACCTTCGCCCAGCACCATGGCGGGGATCGAGGAGGTCATGCGCTCTCCCGTGTAGACGTTGCTCATCACGACCGGCGCGTGCACCTGGACCCATCCGGCGGCCTCGTAGAAGCCCTGCACGTGTGGGCCGCAGGTGAGGAAGCCGAAGCGTTCGGTGAGGACCTCGCGCAGTTCGTTCATCAGCGCGACGCCGAGACCCCTGCCGCGCATCGCCGGGTCGGTGCAGACGTGGCCGATCCCGGCGACGTAGACATCCTGGTCACCGACGCCGATGCGGCGGCGTTCCACACCGAGGTGGGCGATCGGGCGGTCGCCGTCGCTCAACCACAGCCGCCACTGCGGGCGGGCGAGCCACCAGGACTGGAGCGCGAAGTGGCCGGCCCTGTCGGGGAACGCGGCGGCGAGCAGCGGACGCAACGCGGCGTCCTGCTCCTCGGTGAGGTGGGTCTCGGGGACGAAGGTAGCGATCAACGGGCGGTCTCCTCGTAACTGGGGCACGGACCCCATCCGTCCACGTCGGGGGTCTGGTCGCGGTAAGGCTCGGAGTCGCAGGCCGGCGTGTAGCCGAGGTTGTTGCGCGTCGACCAGAGGCTGCTGGTGTTGGCCGAGACGCCGTGGCAGACCTCGAAGCGGACGGGGGCCTCCAGGGCCAGGAGCACGAGCTGACCCAGGTCGTCAGGGGCGAGCCAGGCGGGCAGCGCTTGCCTGGCCCGCGGCTTGGGGACGGTCGCACCGAGACGCAGGCAGATGACGGCTCCGCCGTGCCGATGACTGTGCATGCGCCCCGCGGCCTCGGCGAAGGCCTTGGCCGCGCCGTACCTGCAGCACGGGCTGGGCGGCCAGTCGGGCTCGACGGGGCCGGCCCGGTACTGCCCCATCACGTGGACCGAGCTCGCCAGCACCACCCGCCTGGCACCGGCCGCGTCCAGGACGTTGGTCACGGCGCGCATGTTGGGCCCGGCGAGGTCGTCCCAGGAGGCGGCGGGGTTGGGGTTGGCGGCCAGATGCAGGATCGCGTCGACGCCGTCGGTCACCTGGCGGGCGAAGTCCGCGTCGGCCAGATCGCCGTCCGCGAGATCGGTGAGACGCAGCTCGTGGCGTTTTTCCAGGGCGGGGATGACCTGGCCGGCCACCAAACCACTGGCACCTGTGACAAGTACCCGCATCGTCCTCTACCTCCTGAAAGGTCGTCCCACATGCTGGCATAGCCCGATTCATGCGGCAACGGTTGCAGAGGAGTTTCCATCCAGTTTCATGAAATTTCCGGAAATGTCTTGACGCTTGGTGCAGTCCGGATCAATGTGGGCGGCAACATCATCCGCCTCACAAGGAGGGCCGTACATGCGCCAGATCTTGCGAGCAGCCATCGCGCCCGCGGCAATCGTGGTGCTCGCCATCCAGGGGACCGCGGCCGCGACACCCGCGGGCGTGGTCGACTACACGGTGACGAACGCGGTGACCCTTCAGGCGTTAGGCCGTGACATCCAGTCCCCGACCGCCGACCAGACCATCACCTTCGGCGCCAAGCTCGTGGCCGACTCGGCGAAGAACTTGGACGAGCTGGTCTTCGTCATCCGCGACGCCGGCGACGCCAACTTCGACGTCGGCGACCGAGACGGCTACCAGCTCGGCACCTCCCAGCAGACCTTGACGGCCTCCCGTACGCTGCCCGCCGGCACCTACCGCGTGTGGGTGGCCTACAGGATCGGCACGACCTGGACCAACCTGACCCCCAACCCCGCCCAGACCTTCGCGGTCGGCTCCTCCGACCCCGGCAACGAGAACCCGCCCTCCGGCACACAACCCAACGGCGGTGGATCCGGCTGGAACCTCAGGTGGTGGGACGAGTTCTCCGGCACCTCCGTCGACTGGGGCACCAAGTGGCGCGGGCACTCCAGCGCCCTCGCCGACGCCGGCCGCGGCAACAAGAACAACCAGCAGCTCGAGTACAACCTCGACCGCAACTGCAGCGAGGCCAACGGCGTCGTCACCATGACCGCCAAGCGCGAGCGCTACACCGCACCCTCCGGCCAGGTCTACGACTGGACCTCGTGCCTGCTCACCTCCATCGGCACCAGCGGCTTCGCCCTCAAGCACGGCTTCATCGAGTCCCGCGCCAAGCTGACCTTCAACGTCGTCGACGCGGGCGGCAACCCCGTCGCCGACAAGCGCGGCTTCTGGCCGGCCTTCTGGACCTGGCAGGCCGACGGCGTGAACTCCTGGCAGGAGACCGACGTCTACGAGCAGTACAGCGACAACCCGCGCAGGCTCTACCTGACCTCGCACGCCAACGCCGGCGGCGGCTGCCAGGTCGACCTCGACTTCGACCCGGGCGCCGACTTCCACACCTACGGCGCCGACATCTCAGCGTCGGGCACGAAGTTCTACATCGACGGCAGGCAGGTCTGCAGCGTGGCGGGCACCGCCTCGGAGAACACCAACCTCATCGAGGACCTGTACGTCTACTCCCGCTCCGGCTACCAGCCGGCGGCTGCCACGGTCTCGGCCCAGAAGGCCGTCGACTACGTCCGCGTCTGGCAGCGGTAACCCGGAGGCCACGGGCCAGGTCGCCGGTCATCATGTCGCCGACGGGCTGTTGCCGCCGGGCCTGGGGCGCCGGAGCCTCCTCGACTCCCAGGTCCAGCCTGCCGCGATGAGCATGATGACGGTGATCACGAGCGGCGCGATCACTATGACCTCGTCGTCGTCCAAAGACGGGATGAGGCGCAGGAGAATCAGGCCCATGCCGTCGAAGGCGAGATACGCGGCGCCGCCACCGGCGAGGAACCCGATGACACCCACGACGACGGCAACGGTCTTCCCGGCGATCGGCGGCACGAAGCGGGCGATCTGCGCGCACAGTAAGCCGGCCAGACCGATGTCGGCGAGGACGGCGATCACCAGGGGGATCATGTCTTCACGGTCGAACTCATCCTCGAGTTCGTCCCAGGTGATGCCGAGGTGAGTGAGACCGAGGAGACCGAGGGCGAAGATGATCGCCATCATCACCGCGACACCCTTGTGCTGCCACCCCTGCTGGGGGACCTGCCCGGGCGGGAGGATCCTGGTGCCGTCCCGTCCGTGGTCCCGGCCCGGCTGCCGCTCACCGAGCATGGCCAGCGCGCCCTCGACGGTCGGCCTGTTGCCGGGGTCCTTGTCGAGCAGCCGCGTGATGAGCGGCGCGAGCCGGCCCGCTCGTCGCGGCACCGGGGGCTCTTCCAGCAGGACCGCGGTCAGTGCCGCCGGTTGGGTGTTGCGGCGGAACGGCGAGACGCCCTCGACGGCCTGGTAGAGGGTGACGCCAAGGGAGAACAGGTCGCTGGCGGGGAGCCCGTCGATCCCGCGCAACCGTTCGGGGGCCATGTACTCGGGTGAGCCGATGGTCATCCCGGCGGTCGTCAGGGTGGTGTCGGTGGTGTGGACGGCGATCCCGAAGTCGGTGAGCAGGACCTTCCCGTCCTCGGCGAGCATGACGTTGGCCGGTTTGATGTCGCGGTGCACGATGCCCGTCTGGTGGGCCGCGCCGAGCGCCTTCAGCAGCGCCATGGCCAGCTGCGCGGCCCTGTCCACCGGCAGCGGTCCGCGCGTTTCGAGGTGCTCGTGCAGCGACTGGCCGTCGATCAGCTCCATCACGATCCAGGGCAGGCCGTCCGAGACGATGTCGTGGATGGCCACGACATTCTCGTGCGCCCGCAACCGGACGGCGTTGCGGGCCTCACGCGTGGTGCGCTCCAGCCGCTTGTCCTGCTCCGCTTCGGACATCCCCGGCAGCAGCTGCAGCTCTTTGATCGCCACTTCGGCGTCCAGGACCTCGTCATGGGCACGCCAGACGCGTCCGAAGCCGCCGGCCCCCAGTACCTCGATCAACCGGTAACGTTCGCCGACCATGTAACCAGGCTGCGCCGATGTCATGCCACCTCGCCCGTCTTGCCCCGTATGACAGTTGATCAGAGTAGATCACCGGCAGGAGCGCCGTAACCCCATAATGTGGTCGGGAGCAGCCCGGCCTGCGGCGCCGGCGTGCGGCAGGCAGCCGAACTAGCGGCGTTTGATGACGGTGAAGGCCTCCGCCAGACGGCCCGCGGGGAGGCCGCCGCGGGCGGCGATGGCGGCGAAGCGTTCGCGGTTCTCGACTTCGCCCGTCCCCGGCTGGGTCTTGTGGGCGGCGAGTGCCGCGAGTTTGCGGTCGAAGGTGTCGGTGATGTCGACGTACAGGTCCGGCGCAGGGCTCTCGCTGAACCAGACCTCCGACACCTGCCATGGCTCGAGGTCCGCCAGGTCGGGGTGGACGTAGCGGTTCATGGCATCGGGGTAGACCGCGCAAGAGGCCGCCTGGCCCACGGCCGCGTGGTCGGGATGGTCCGCGTCGCGCAGGCCCCAGGTCCGCGTCGGAGAACTGGTCAGCAGGCGGTGCGGCCGCACCTGGCGGATGGCGCGGGCGATGTCCCGCCGCAGGTCGAGCGAGACCTCGACCCGGCCGTCCGCGTACCCGGAAAGGAAGTACACCTTCCGCGCGCCCACCGCCTCGGCCGCCGCTCGTTGTTCCGCCATGCGCAATTCCTGGATACGCTCGCGTGGTTCGCCGTCGCCCGCCTCCCCGCGGGTGACAACCAGGTAGGAAACCTCCGTTCCGGAGTCCACCCATTGGGCGACGGTGCCTGCGGCGTTGAAGTCGACGTCGTCCGGGTGGGCGAATACGGCGAGTGCGCGGGTCATTTGAGTGCTCCTGCGGTCAGGCCCTCGACGATGCGACGCTGGAAAACGAGGGCGCCGATGACGAGGGGAACGGTGACGGCGACGCCGGCGGCCATCTGGGTGCCGAACGGCTGGTCGAACTTGTACTGGCCGGTGAACAGCGCGGTGATGACGGGGGCGGTGCGCATCTCCTTCTCGTTGGTCACCGACAGCGCGATGATGAATTCGTTCCACGCCGCGACGAACGTGATGATCGCGCTGGTGAAGACGCCTGGCATGGCGAGCGGCAGAATCACCTTGCGGAATGCCTGCCAGCGGCTGCAGCCGTCCACCTGGGCGGCGCCTTCCAGCTCATGCGGCATCTGCTTGAAGAACGCGGTCAGGTTGAACACGGTCAGCGGCAGCGCGAAGCTGATGCTCGGGACGATCAGCGCCTGGTAGGTGTTGATCCACTCCAGGCCGACGAAGAGTTTCAGCAGCGGGATCAGCAGCGAGATGCCGGGGAACATCGAGGTGGCGATGATGACGGCCAGGATGACGTTCTTGAAGGGGAATTCCAGTCGCGCGATCGCGTAGGCGGCGGTGATGCCGATCATCAGCGTGAGCAGTGTCGTCGTTCCGGCCACCACGAGGCTGTTGACCAGCGCCCGGCCGAAGCCGTTCTGCACGGAGAACGCGGCCGCGAAATTGTCGAACGACAAAGGGAAAGGAATCGGGGACAGGTCGAAGGAGTCGGCCGGCCGGCGCAGCGCCGTGGCGATCATCCAGTAGAACGGTGCCAGGCAGTAAACGACGATCAGCCCGATGCCGATGTTGTAGATCGTGCGCCCGGACATCATGCGGGTCCCTTCAGCGAGCTTGCGACGGCCATTACCCGCGTCCCTTGAGGCCGCGCCCGACGAGGTCGGCGCCGAGCGCCTTGACGAAAATGAAGGCGATCACCGCGACGTAGAGGAAGAGCACGGTGGAGTAGGCGGCGGCCGGGCCGTACCTGACGTTCGAAAGCTCGTACTGCGCGAGCGTGGACAGGGTTTCGACCGAGTGCTTGTGCGCGCCGACGAGCACGAACGGCAGGTCGAACATCTTGAGCGCGTCCAGGATGCGGAACAGCACGGCGACCACCAGCGCCGGCCGCACCAGCGGCAGGGTGATCTGCCAGAACGTCCGCATGGCCGAGGCGCCGTCGACGCGCGCGGCCTCGTAGACGTCCTTGGGGATGATCTGCAGCCCGGCCAGCACGAGCAGACCGATGAACGGCGCGGTCTTCCAGATGTCGGCGATGAGCACCGCGGTGAACGGCGCCGACATGAAGCCCCAGACGGTGGCGTTGTCGGCGGTCCACACGATGTCCGTGTTGAGCACCGCGTTGGCCACGCCGTCCGTTTCAAAGATCCATTTCCACAGAAGTCCCGAGATAGCCGTCGGAATCGCCCACGGCACCAGCACGCTGGCACGCACCAGCGCCTGCCCGCGGAACGCCCGCTGCATCACCAGCGCCATGGCCACCCCCAGCACGACCTCGGCGGCCACCCCGGCAATGGTGAACAACGTGGTGTTCCAGAACGCGTTGCGGAACGCCTCGCCGGACGCGCCCGTGAACAGACCGCCATAGTTGCCAAGCCCGAACGACTCGGTCGCCTCGATCATGCCGGTCTGCTGGTTGACGCGGTTGGCGACCTCGATGAAGGACAGCCGCAGCGCCGCGACCACGGGATACCCGGCGACCAGGGCGAGCGTGAGCAGCGTGGGCCCGAGCATGAGCGCGGCCGTCCATGAGTCACCGCCCCGGGGGCGGAGCCGCGCCGCCCGCTTGACGGGGGCGGCAATGCTGATCGTCACGTTTCGTCCCTTCACGTACGGCGAAGCCGGAGGAACTCCGGACACCTCCCGCTTGGGCATCCGGACTTCCGGAGACCTGCGGTCCGGGACCCGGCCCCCGAGGTCCCGGCGTAGCCGCTCAAACGGGTAGGGCGAGCGGGGGAGCCGTCCGCGTTCCGGCTTGGTGGGAGTGGGGAGCGAGCCGCCGGCGGAGCCGGGGCAGGTGAACCCGGCCCCGCCAGAGCCGCTACTGGTTTGCGATGATCTTGGCGAGTCTGTCCTGGAGGGCGGTCAGTGCCTGGTCGGAGGGCTTCTGGCCGCTGAGGGCGGCGGTGATCTCCTCCTGGATGGCCGCCGTGGCGTCGCCGTACCGGACGACCGCCGGTCGCGGCGCAGCGTTGAGCAGCCCCTCCTTGAGCATCGGCAGGAACCCGAACTTCTCCACCAGCGCCGGTTCGTCGTACATCGCCGCGTAAGCGGGCGACTGCGACGACTCGAGCATCAGGTGTCTGGCGGTCTCCTCGCTCGTCATGAACTTGATGAAGTCCAGCGCGGACTTCTTGTTCTTGGCGAACTTGCTGATGGCCAGGTTGTTGGCGCCGATCGTGCCCTTGCCGAGCCCGTTGAGCCCGGGGATGGGGGAGACACCGAACTTGCCGGCGACCTTGCTGGAGCCGTCCTCCTTGTTGGCCAGCGTGTACTGGTAGGACCAGTTGCGGTGGAACAGCAGCTTGCCCGCCTGGAAGGCGCGGCGGCCCGCCTCCTCGTCCCAGGTGATGGACTCCTTGGGCATGTAGCCCTTCTTGAAGCCCTCGACGAGGAAGTCCAGGCCCTGCTTGGCCTGCGGGGTGGTCAGGGTCGGCTTGCCGTCGGCGCCGACGACCGAGCCGCCTGCCGAGTTGACGGCCTCGGAGATGTTGACGGTCAGCCCCTCGTACTTGTTGAACTGGCCGCCGTAGCAGTCCATGCCCTTGGCCTCGGGCATCTTCAGCACCTTGTCGCAGGCGGCCATGAGTTCGGCCCAGGTCTTGGGCTGCTCGAGCCCCGCCTTCTTCAGCAGGTCGGTACGCGAGTAGAGCAGGCCGGTGCCGCCGCCCCACGGGGCTGTGTACAGCTTGCCGAAGTACTTGCCGCCTTCCACCAGCGACGGGATGATCTTGTCGGTCGGGAACTCCCCGAGAGGCAGCTCGTCGACCCAGCCGTTGGCGGCGAACTCCGCGGTCCACACGACGTCGAGGGAGACGACGGTGAAGGCGTCCGACTTGGTCTGGGCGTTCTGGATGAGCTGCTGGCGCTGCTGGTCGGCCTGCGGAGGCAGCTCGACGAGCGTGGCCTTCTCGGTGGGGTGCGAGGCGTTCCACTTGTCGATCAGACCCTGCAGCACGCCGCTGGAGTCCTTGCCGTTGGCGAAGGTGATCGGGCCGCGGCCTTCGTCGGCGGCAGGCTTGGCTGCCTGTGAAGGATCAGCGGAACCACAGGCGCTTACGGTGATCGTTGCGGCAGCAAGGACCGCCGCGCAACGGAGTTTCACTGCACTACCTCCAGGAGGGCGGGATCGGCCAGCCGACGGCCGCGTGGATCGTGAACTGAGAGCTGGTAGGTGCCGGGGGTGTCGAGTGCGACGAGGGCGTCGAAGCGGGTCTGCCTGCCGGTGCCCACGCCGAGCGGCAGGGTCATGACCACGTCACCTGAGGCGTCGATCACGCGGAGCAGGACCGGGCCGGTGACCTTGAGCCCGGCGGTCACGTCCACGTTGCGCGTGGCCTTGACCTTGGGGTGGGAAATCTGGACGGCCGGCCTGCCGACGCTGAGCCAGGCGGTCGTGGTCTGGATCGTGCGTTCGTCGCCGGTGTAGAGGACGGCCTGTGCGAGCTGGGTCGTCCCCTGCGCGGGCGGGGTGAAGGTCAGCGGGAAAGAGGTGCCGGAGGCGACCCGGACGCCTTCGAGGTAGAGCTCGACCCGCTCGACATGCGAAGGAAGCCGGTCCACGGAAGCCGTCCCGTCGCCGAGCATCAGCCGCGGTGCGCGCTCCGTGGGTGAGGCGCCGGTGAGCTCGGCCAGCTCGAGGTAGGTGCGCGTGGGCTTGGCGGGATATTCCAGGAGTGTCCAGCCGCGCCATTCGTCCTCCGGACGCGTCTCGGACCAGACGAACCATGACAGGCCCGAAACGTAGGGACGCTGGGCCGCCAGCTCCATCACCCGGCGCAGGTAGAACGCGCGCCGATCGTCCGGCACCAGGCCCATCCACGTCCGCACCGAGGAGTAGGAGAACTCGCCCAGGTAGATCTGCTTGCCGGCGTCGCCCTGCCGTACCATCTCCGAATACAGCCGGTCGATGCCGAGGAAGTTGTCGTCGAACTCGCCGCCGGCGGCGTTCTCGCGCACCTTGCCCGGGTCGTGGTCGTCGGGGTGACGGTCGTCGGTGTACGGGTGAGCGCCCATGAGGTCGAAGAAGTGGCGGCTCTTCACCGCGTCCGGATATTTCCGGACCGCGGCGTACACCTCGCGCACGAACCCGGGGTCCGTCCGCGTGGTCCCACCGAAGATCACCTTGGCTCGCGGGTCGGCGGCCTTGACCGACAGATAGCCGGAGCGCAGCAGCTTGGCGTAGTCCGCCGGGTCCTCGACGGGCTTGTAGAAGTCGCGCCAGTTCTCCTCGTTCCAGATCTCGTAGCTCTCGACCCTGCCGCGATAACGACTCGCCAGCGTGGTCACGAACTTCTCGAACTCGGCTAACTCCTCCGGCGTCCTGGTCGGCGGGTACCAGATCCGCTCTCCGGAGTTCTCCACCGTGTCCACCAGGTCCGGGTGCACCCAGTCGGGCGTGGAGTTGATGTGCACAGCGGTGGAGATCCCGCGCTTGGCCGCCTTGGCGAAGTACGCGTCCAGCTTCGACCAGTCGCATTCATCCCGCTGCTGGCAAATCCCGGTCCACGACGCGACTATCTGGGCCCGGCGCACCCCGGCCTCGGCCATCTTGTCGAGCGAGGCATCCAGGTTGTCCGCCGAGGGCTGGACGAAAGCGACGGCCAGCTCCCGCATCCGCTGCGGCGAAACTGCCTGGTCACGGGCGGGCACGGGAATGCCGACCCCGGTTCTGTTCTGGTAGGGCAAATCGACTGCCTGGGCCGGTACGGCTTGTCCAAGCACGGCGGCTGCGGTGAGCGCGATCGGCAGAAGTGCTCTTTTTCGCACCTGCCAGCTCCTTCCTCTTACAAGGCCCCCGAGCGTTTTTCTGCACGCCGGCATCGCCGCAGGTCGCAGACCAGCGGATACCGGAGATTTGGGTCGTGGTCAGTCCAGGGTGGGCAGTGGCCTGGTCGGCCAGGTGATCCTTTCCGTGGCGGGGCCCGTCGAGTCACGGACCATGAGCTGGGTGTCCACCTCGACAGGGCCGCCCTCGCCCTTGTCGCCGGAGTGGAGCATGCCGATGAGCAGATCGACCGCGATCGAGCCGATCTCCTCGACCGGTATCCGTACCGTGGTCAGCGCCGGCCTGGCCACCATGGCCAGGTAGGTGTCGTCCACGCCGACCACGCTGATGTCGCCGGGCACGGACAGCCCGCGGTTGGCGAGCTGGAGCAGCAGCCCGACCGCGGTCATGTCGTTGTTGGCGATGGCCGCGGTGACGCCGTGCGCGACGACCATGTCGGCGGCCTGCACGCCGCCCTCGATGGACTGCGCGAACGGGCCCAGCTCGACCAGCTCCATGCTGAGCGCCTTGCAGGCCCGCTGCACTGCGGCGCGGCGGTGCTGGTTCGACCAGACCGTACGCGGCGCGTTGACGTAGGCGCACCTGGTGTGCCCGAGGGCGTACAGGTGCTCGACGGCCTGCCGCATGCCGTCCTCGCTCGAGGCGACGACCGTCGGCACGCCGGGCGCGCCCCGGTTGACCAGCACGGTCGGCACCCGGGTGGCCACGTCGGCCAGCGTGTCGGCCGGCAGCCGCGATGACCAGAAGATGAGACCGTCTACCTGTTTGGACATCATCGCCACGGCCTCGGCCTCCTCGCCGGGGTGCGCGTCGCTGTCGGCCAGGTAGACGCCGAAGTTGCGAGATCTCGCCCGCCGCTGCACCGCCTTGATCATGGGCGGGAAGAACGGGTTGACGATGTCGGGCACGATCAGGCCGATCGAGCCGGTCCTGCTGGAGCGCGGCGTCGGATCCGGCGCGTAGCCGAGGCGCTCGGCCACCTCCAGGACACGGGCCCGCGTCACCGCGTTGACCCGGTCCGGGGTGCCGAACACACGCGACACGGTCGCCTTGGACACGCCGGCCTCTGCCGCCACGTCCGCGAGGGTCACCGCCATGCTGCCTCCCACAACGTTTGCGCTAGAGACTGCACCCGCCACGGTGACAAGTCAATACATCTCGGAAACTCTTGGCAAAGTTGCTGCAACGCGACAGAATCACCTCCAACGGAGGAGGCCTTTTGAAGATCGTTGACGTTTCGCTGTACGCCGTCCCCGACCGCGGGCAGAACATGCTCCTCGTCGTGGTGGACACCGATGCGGGCCTCTCCGGCGTGGGCGAGGTGGGAGTGCGGGTCTCGCCCGAGGTCAGCGGGGCCGTACTCGACCGCATGCGCGAGGTGCTGGTGGGCCAGGACGCCGACCGCATCGAGCACCTGTGGCAGACGATGGCGCGCGGCGACTTCTTCCCGGCTGACCGGTCGACCACATGCGTGATCTCCGCGATCGACATCGCGCTGTGGGACCTGCTGGGCAAGGCGCACGACGCTCCGCTCTACCGGCTCATCGGCGGACGGGTGCGCGATCACGTGACGTGTTACACCCATGTGCACCCGGAGGGGTTCGACACCCAGGCGGTGATCGACAGCTGCCACCGGCTGGTCGAGGAGGGCTGGCGCTACCTGCGGCTGGTGGTGCCGACCTCGGGCGATGTCCTTGAGCCGCGCGAGGCCATGCGGGTGGCGATCGCCCAGTTCCATGCCGTACGGGAGGCGGTCGGCGACGACATCGAGCTCATCATCGACGCCCACACCCGGCTCGACCTGCCCGAGGCGGTCACCCTGTGCCGGGAGATCGAGCCGGCCCGGCCGTACTTCGTGGAAGATCCGCTGCGCTGCGAGAACCTGGACGCCTACCGCATGCTGCGGCTGCGCACCGGAGTGCCACTCGCGGCGGGCGAGCAGCTCAGCTCCAAGTGGGAGTTCCGCGCGCTGATCGAGGACGAGCTCATCGACTACGCCCGCCTCGACCTGGGCATCGTCGGCGGCATCACGGAAGCACGCAAGATCGCCGGGCTGGCCGAGACACACCACATCAAGATCGCCACGCACAACCCGCTGGGGCCCGTCTCCTCGGCCGCTGCCCTGCACTTCAACCTGACCTGCCCGAACTTCGGCGTGCAGGAGATGCCGCCGGGGCCGGTTCCGGCCGGTTTCGGCTTCGCTCCCGTACCCGTGGACGGCGTGCTCGTCGCCGACGAGCGGCCCGGACTGGGCCTGGACGTCGATCTGACGCTGCTGGCGGGCCAGGCGCCGGCCAGCGGACGCACTCCTCGAGTGAACCGGCGCGACGGCGCCTTCACGAACTGGTGAGGTCGGCCGCATGTTCGCTCTGAGCCCGGCGGAGAACGGAGTCCGGGCGCCCGACCAGCGTGACGCGCTGGAGGTGACCAAGCGCGCGCGGACGCCCTCACGGGCGCTTCCTGGCTACTCCGTCGGTGCGCTCACCGGCTGAATGCCAGCCACCTCCTGTGCCCGCGCCAGGAGCCCCCGCCCCGCCCCGAAAACGCATCCATCGGGCGAACCGGGCGAGGCATTGATCTGCTCCTGGTTGCCCGGCCGGACAGACGGTTGCATCTCCGGCGATCGCGGCTACCCTGCCGTTTCATGATGTACGGCCCTCAACAGCCGCAGTTCAACACCCCCGACAACCCCTCCGCCTTCGCACCGCCTCCCGTGGTGATCGACGTGGGCGGTGACGCCAAGGTGAAGGCGTTGATCGGCGGTTCCGTGGCGGGGCTCATCGGGCTCGTCTCGATCTTCGCCTCGTTCACCGGGCACACGCCGGGCTCGCGCACCGCGGTCATGGAGCTGACCTTCGGGCTGATCTTCCTGTTCATCGGGCTGCTGCCGGTCCTCGCCCGGCGCAAGATCAGCCGACCGCGCCGGCTCGTCTTCGACGGCTTCGGCGTGCGCTGGGACGACCCCCGGGGCACGCCGTGGGCGGCCCCATGGAACGAACTGTCCGGGGTGAGCATCTCGCGTACGCAGCCGCGCCGGGTCAAGCCGACCGACTACCTGATCCGCAGGACGAAGGTCCGCATAGACCTCTTCCCGGCCGACCCGGGCTTCCGCGCGCGCCATCCGGACATGGAGCACCTGTGGGAGTTCCACACGGTCAAGAACGGCTACCGGCTCCCGCTGGGCTCGAACCCCAAGTACATCCCGGTCATCGAGCACGCGATACGGCGGTACCGCCCGGCCATCTACCTGGGCATCCGCGACGAGGGCTCCATGGCGGGCCTGGCCTGACGTCCTTCGACAGTCGCTCAACCGAAGTCTGGGAAAACGGTCTCCTCGCCCTGCAGGTGGCCCTTCACGGGCACCGGCGGTGTCCGGGCCAGGTCCTACAGCCGCCAGCGGGCCCCGGCCAGACCAGAGCAGAGGCCAAAGCGGCACGTTCCCGGCATACTGGGCGCCTCGGGGTCATCGCGGCCACCACCGCGTTCCGGTCCGGGGAGCCCTGGCTGGACACCGTTCGCGAAGCCCCCGACTGCAATCGCCAACACCTCGCCGATCATGAGGCAGGTTCCTGGCATCGCTTGCTGTCACCTGCCGATGGCCCTGGGCCGGAAGCTACGCGGACTCTTCGCCCGGCACCCTGGCGAGCGGCACACCACGCAGGCTGATCAGTACCATCGCAACGCACCCGCAGGTGAGTGCGATGTCGGCGACGTTACCCACGAACGGGCCGTAGTCGATGAAGTCCACGACGTGCCCGCGGGCGAAGCCGGGCTCGCGGAAGAGCCGATCGCCCAGGTGAGACACCGCCCCGCCGAGCAGCATGCCCAGCACGAGCGCCCAGCCGGGGGAGGCCAGCCGACGCGCGGTGTAGAGAATGCCGACCACTGCGGCTGCCGCTGCCAGGGCGAACACCCATGTCGCGCCGGTGCCCAGGGAGAACGCGGCGCCGGGGTTGTACAGCAGCCGGAAGTGAATCAGAGGGGGGATCACGGCGACGCGCTCACCATCGGACAGCGTGGAGACCGCCCAGAGCTTGGTGAGCTGGTCCACAACAAGGACCACCGCCGCCAGCACGAGCATCATGCCGTACAGCCGACTCGAACCCCGCTCTAACCGCATCATTCATGGCCTCCGTGCTGTCCAACCAATATTTCCCTGAGACTACTGGAGCGCCCTATGAGGCACCCATGCGCATGCTTCATGATCGGTGAGGCATGCCTCGTACCGCGTGCACGCGAGCAACCACCGAGCAACCACGCGTTCTTGACCATAGACACTCTGAGCCATTTGCCCCCGTCTCAGGAGGGTGGCGTGTGGCCGGCCTTCCGCGATGAGGCTCGAGTTTCCCGTCAGATCGAACGCGTACGAGCAGCCATCGGCCGGCGATTGCGGCCGCGCGCCAGGAAGGTTCGCAGTCGACCTCGGATGCGGTACACGGGCTGCTTGAGCTGTACGGACGCAATTCCTGGAAGGAGCAGAGTCCGCCCAGGACCTACGGGTTGTAGTCGCGGCCGGGTGAGTCATGAGAGGGATGCGAACCATCGCCCCGCCGCGTTCCAGTGCTCGACCGTGGGGAACCCGGATCGCCCGGCAAGGGGGGCGATATCGTCGATCGCGACGGTCGCCCAGGTGAACCAGTCGCCCGTGCGCCCGGCCTGGCGCAGCCGTACGGTGTGGATCCCGCTCTGTACACCCGGCGGCGAGAGTTCGGCGATCACCGTTCCTCCTGACCTGACCAGTTCGCGCAGGCGCCGGAGGAGGGCCGCGGGGTCGCCGCCGATGCCGATGTTGCCGTCGACCAGGAGCGCCTCGGCCCACCGCCCGGTTCCTGGAAGGGGTTCGAAGACGGACCTGCGCAGCGCCAGGCCGCCGGCGCGGCGGGTCAGCTCCACGGCCAGGGGTGTGATGTCGATGCCCAGGGCGGGAACCCCCATCCGGGTGAGCGCCACGGTCAGTCTTCCGGGTCCCGAACCGACATCGAGAGTGGGTCCGCAGCATCGGGCCAGAATGTGTTCGTCGCCCTCGTTGTACCGGAGCCAGCGCTCGGCGGAGAGCGACCGCATTCGGCCGTCGGCATATTCAACGTATACGTCTCTGCCTTTGAGGCCTTCTTCGTAGAAAGCGCCGATCACGCGGCTCTTCCATTGTGGCGGACGCTGGGAAAGAGGACTGCCGGAATGTTCACGCGACTGCTTGTGATCACGCAGTCTCATTACCCCGGCAGGTCGGTGACGATTCTTACGAAGCTGTCAAGGACGGGGAGCCGCGACCGCCTGGCAAAACCGCGTCCATCACACCCCCGGCGGAGTGTCAAAATATGGCAGAGCAGGGCGAGTCGCATGCTCTGCCGGGGACGCAGTGGGCCAGTGGCTCAAATCACGGGTTCGGCCATGAAGCCGTATTTCCGCGGACTCGAACTGGTCATTTCTCGGAACGACGTCATCCTTTCGTAAGAGAAGGGGCGCTGTTGCCGCGTTAGCGTCGGCCCATGGAGATCGACGTGGTTCTGCCCTGCCTGAATGAGGAGGCGGCCCTGCCGTGGGTGCTCGGGCGGATGCCGCCCGGCTTCCGCCCGATCGTGGTCGACAACGGTTCGACCGACGGATCCGCGAGGGTCGCGGCGGAGTTCGGCGCGATGGTGGTGGCTGAGCCCCGGCCCGGATTCGGGGCCGCGTGCCACGCGGGGCTGACGGCCGCGACTGCGGACGTGGTGTGCTTCATGGACGCTGACGCGTCCCTCGATCCCGGGCAGTTGCCGCGCGTCGCGGGGCCGGTCCGGGCGGAAGAGGCCGATCTGGTCCTCGGTCGCCGCGTCCTTGGACCGGGCGCCTCCTGGCCGGTGCACGCCCGGCTCGGCAACGCCGTGCTGGCTCGCGAGCTGCGCCGCCGTACCGGTGCCGACCTGCACGACCTGGGGCCGATGCGGGCGTGCGGACGTGCCGCCCTGCTGGCCTTGGAGCTGGCGGACCGGCGGTTCGGCTACCCCCTGGAGATGGTGCTGCGCGCCGGTGCGGCCGGCTGGCGGATCGCCGAGGTCGAGGTGGACTATCTGGCCCGTACGGGGAGGTCGAAGGTGACCGGTACGGTGCGCGGCACGCTCCGGACAATCGGTGACATGCGCCGGGTCATGGCCGACAGGGCGGTATGACGTGAGTTCGCACCATATCGACGGCGCGCAACTTCTGGTGATCGCCAAGGAGCCCGTACCGGGAAAGGTGAAGACCCGCCTGACCCCGCCCTGCACTCCGCACGAGGCCGCGGCACTGGCCGGCGCCGCGCTGGAGGACACGTTGCGGACGGTCGCCCGGGTTCCGGTGGGCCGCCGCGTGATCGCTCTCGACGGGGCTCCTGGGGCGTGGCTGCCCGCCGGGTTCACGGTCGTTCCGCAGCGCGGCGACGGCCTGGACGAACGGCTCGCCGCCGCCTTCGACGACGCCCACCGGCTGTCGCCCGTCCCGATCGTGCTCATCGGCATGGATACCCCGCAGGTGTCCGTCGGCCTGCTGGCTGAAGCCGTGTCGTTGCTCGGCGCCCACGACGCGGTGTTCGGCCCCGCGACGGACGGTGGGTTCTGGCTTCTCGGGCTGCGCGCCCCCGACCCCGATCTGCTGCTCGGCGTGCCGATGTCCGAGCCGACCACAGGAGAGATCCAGCTGAACAGACTGATCGAGGCCGGAATGAGCGTCGCCTGCCTGCCTTGCCTGACCGATGTGGACACCATGGAGGACGCGGTGGAGGTGGCGGCGCTGGCTCCCCACTCCCGATTCGCCGCCGCGCTCGCCGGAACGGCGGTGTTGTGATGACTCCTTCTCGCGAGGCGAACGTGCTGGTCACCGGCGCGGCCGGGTTCATCGGGAGCCATGTGACGCAGGCGCTGGAAGCGGCCGGACACGAGGTGGTTCGCCTCGACCTCAGGACCGGCGACGACGTGCGCGACGCCGCCACGCTCGACCGGTTGATGGCGGGGGTCGACGTCGTCGTGCACCAGGCGGCCAAGGTCGGGCTCGGCGTGAATGTGGCCGACCTGCCGGACTACGCCTCGGTCAACGTGTACGGCACGGCCGTGCTGCTCGCCGCGATGGCCCGGCACGAGGTCGGGCGGCTGGTGCTGGCCTCCTCGATGGTGGTCTACGGCGAGGGCGCCTACGACTGTCCGAGGCACGGCCGCGTACGGCCCGCGCCGCGTTCCGCCGCCGCCTTGGCACGCGGGCTCTTCGAACCTCGTTGCCCTCGGTGCGACTCGGAGGTGGTCTACGCCACCATCGATGAGGACGCGCCGGCGGATCCCCGCAACGCGTACGCCACCAGCAAGCTGGCGCAGGAGCATCTGGCCGCCAACTGGGCGCGCGAGACCGGCGGCACGGCCGTCGCGTTGCGGTACCACAACGTGTACGGGCCCAGGATGCCCCGGGACACACCGTACTCCGGGGTAGCGGCGATCTTCCGGTCCGCGCTGGAGGCCGGTCGAGCACCCAGGGTGTTCGAGGACGGCGGGCAGTTGCGGGATTTCGTCCACGTCCGCGACGTCGCTCGTGCGAACGTCGCCGCGCTCTCCGGCGGCCGACCGGGCCTGCTGGCCGCGTACAACATCGCCAGCGGGGAGCCGCACAGTGTCGGTGACATGGCCGTGGCACTGGCCACGCACCATGGCGGGCCGGAGCCGGTGACGACGGGGGAGTACCGGCTGGGCGACGTCCGCCACATCGTGGCCGCTCCGCACAAGGCGGGTGCGGAGCTCGGCTTCCACTCCCGGATCGGGTTCGACAAGGGGATGAAGGAGTTCGCCACCGCACCCCTGGCTTGCCCGGCGTGACCTGCCGCGCGGCGGGAACGGCCGTCCTGCTGGCCGCCCTTGTCGGCACGCTCGCGCCGGCGATCGGCGGGGACGTCGTTCCCGCGGATCGCCACGGGCTGTTCTGGCCGTACGCGCTCGCGTGGGCGTTCTTCTGCGCGGCGACGTGGGCCGTGCGCGGGCTGCCGACGCGCCAGGCGATGTGCCTGGTGATCGTCGGAGGGATCGCCGTGACCGCCACCGGCCTCCTCGCTCCGCCCGCCACCAGCACCGACTCCTATCGCTACGCCTGGGACGGACGGGTGCAGGCCGCGGGCGTCTCGCCCTACGATCACGCCCCGGCCGAGGCGGCGCTGGCGCCGCTGCGCGACCTCTGGCTCTTCCCCCGCGGCGCCGGCTGCGAAGGGCCCGATCGTTACCCGATCCACTCCGGAGACTCGGTCATGTCGTGCACGCGGATCAACCGCCCCGGCGTGCACACGATCTATCCGCCCCTCGCGGAGGCGTACTTCCTCCTGGTACACGGGCTCTCGCCCGAAGGGGCACGGCACAAGCCGCTGCAGATCGGGGGTGCGCTCCTGGCGTTCGCGACCTCAGCAGTGCTGCTGATCACGCTCAGCCGCCGAGCCGGCACCCGGGACAACGCTCCGGCGTACACCGCCTGCTTCGCGTGGTGTCCCGCCGTCCCGCTCGAACTGGTGAACAACGCCCACGTCGACGCGCTCGGCGTCCTGCTCGCCGTCATCGCCCTGACCACGGTGAACAGGCACAGAGTCCTCGGCGGCACGCTGCTCGGCGCGGCGACCGCCGCCAAGTTGCTGCCCGCCGTCACCGTACCCGGAGCGCTCTCCGGGGTCCTCGCGACAGGCGGAAAGACGCCGGCGCGCCGGATGCTCGACACCCTGGCCGTCCTCGGCCCCGCCGCTCTCGTCGTGGCGCTCGCCTATCTGCCGTACGTGCTCGCCTCGCGCGGCTCGGTACTCGGATACTTCTTCGGTTACTTGACCGAGGAGGGTTACGACGACGCCGGCAGCAGGGACCGGTACGCGCTGCTGAGACTGGTCCTCCCCGACTCGTGGGCGTTCCCCGCGGCCCTCGTCATTCTCGGGATCGCGATCTTCCACGTGCTCCGCCACGGTGACGCGGACCGGCCGTGGCAGGGCGCCCTGCTGGTGGCCGGGGTGGGGTTCCTCGTGTTCACGCCCGGCTATTCCTGGTACGCCGTACTGGTCGTCGCGCTGGTCGCCCTCGACGGCCGGTGGGAGTGGCTCGGCGTCCCGCTGGCGAGCGGCGCGGCGTACATGGGCACTGGCTCCGGGACCATCGCCTACGCTCTCGCCGCGGTGGCTGTGGCCGCCGGGCTTGCCGCACGCGCGATCCGTCCCTCACCCGGCAGCGCGTACGACGCCCCGAGATTGCGAAGAGCGGCCGGACATTGCCGAATGGGTGCCGGGGCGTGGCTTTGGAAAGACCGTTTCCGGTAAGGAGACCGGACAGCCGACATGGGATTTCGGGGGGGATCGGTGCCGGATGCGTCGAGGGGGCGCGATCGTGAGGTCAAGCCCGACAAGAAGGGCCGCCTGGCCGCGCGCCTCAGGGGGTGGAGCGGGCCGCCCGGGCCGTTCCGGCCGGAGTTCTGGCGCAGCCCGCTGCGCGGCCCCTGGCTGACCTCGGTGCTCGGACTGATCCTGCTGGCCGGGATCACCCTCGTCGCGATCACCGGGCTGGTGTCGTACGCCGCCTACGAGCCTCGCCTGCCGGGCAACGACACCACCCCCGGCAGGGGCCTGCTGGGCTTCTATCTGTTCGACTGGCCCACGGACCCGGTCTGGTTGTACCGGGTCACCCAGGGCGCGCACGTCGTCGGCGGGCTGACACTGGTGCCGATCCTGCTGGCCAAGCTGTGGTCGGTCATCCCCAAGCTGTTCTCCTGGCCGCCCGCCCGTTCCGTGGCGGAGGCCGTCGAGCGGGCCAGCCTGCTGCTCCTGGTCGGCGGCGCGGTATTCCAGTTCGTGACCGGGATCCTCAACATCCAGCTCTTCTACGTCTTCCCGTTCTCCTTCTACCCGGCCCACTTCTACGGCGCATGGATCTTCCTGGCCGCCTTCGTCGTACACGTCGTCATCAAGCTGCCCCGCGTCATCCACACCCTGCGGACGTACGGACTGCGCGACTACCTGCGCACCTCTGTGGCGGACACCCGCCCGGAGCCGCCGGACCCCGATGGCCTGGTCGCCGTTGACCCGGCGCCCCCCACGATGTCCAGGCGCGGCCTGCTGGCCTTCGCCGGCGGCGGCTCGCTGGTCATGTTCGGACTGTCCGTCGGCCAGTGCATTGACGGGCCGTTGCGCCGTACCGCGCTGCTCGCTCCCCATGGACGCCTCTACGGTACGGGCCCCAACGACTTCCAGGTCAACAAGACAGCGGCGAGCCTCGGCGTCACACCGGCCCGGACCGGCGAGTCCTGGCGGTTGACTTTCACCGGACCACACCGGATGGAACTCTCCCGCGCGGACCTGCTGGCGATGCCGCTGCACACCTACGCCTTGCCGATCGCCTGCGTGGAAGGCTGGTCGACCGTCCAGACCTGGACCGGCGTACGGCTGGCCGACCTCGCCCGCCTCGCCGGCATCCGGGC
>NZ_JBSFTC010000199.1:0-21580 GCF_053590415.1 Nonomuraea sp. NPDC003201 | reverse complement strand
GAGACCGCCGCTCGCTTCGGCGCCCGCCCGCTCTCGCGGACCGGGGACCCGGGGACGCTGTCGGCCCTGGCCGAGCTCGTGGTCGCGGGGAAGCTGGACCCGTGTGTGCGCCGGGTGTTCCCGTTCGCCGCGGCGGCCGACGCGCTCGCGCTCGTGGAGGACGGCCACGCCACCGGCAAGGTGGTGCTCGACGTCACCACCCGGCCGTCCTGAAGAGACGTCACCACCCGGCCGTCCTGAAGAGACGTCACCACGCGATCATCCTGAAGAGACGTCACCACTCGGCTGTCCTGAGCAGGCGTCACCACTCGGCGCACAGTCGCTCGGCCGTCCGGAACGCCAGCGCCATGACCGTCAGTACGGGGTTGACCCCGCCGTTGGTGACGTGCACGGAGGCGTCGGCGACATAGAGGTTGTCGTGCCCGTGGACCCGGCCCCACCGGTCCACGACCGACGTCCGCTCGTCGTCGCCCATCCGGCACGTCCCCGACTGGTGCTGCCCGGCGTGCAGGGACAGGGGCGCCCGTGCCGCCCATGCCCGGCGCGCGCCCGAGGCGAGCAGCCATTCACGGGCGCGCTCGGCGATGAAGTCCCCGGTACGCAGGGTCTCCGGATGGGTCGTGCCGGACAGGCGGGCGACCGGGATGCCCCACCGGTCGCGCACGCGGGGGTCGGGCCGCGTCCTCGCCTCCGGGCTGGGGATCTCCTGGACCGGTCCGCCCACCCGCATGACGCGGCGGTAGTTGTCGCGCATGTACTGCTTGTTGCGCGCGCCCCAGCGGGGCAGGTCCGGCGGCAGGTTCCGGGCCCAGAAGGCCAGGGGCAGCACGGTGAACTCGTCCGCCAGCATCGCCCCGCCGACCAGGCCGTCGTTGTGGTGGACGAAGTCGAGGGTCGCGAGCGAGACGCCGGGGCCCAGCCCGTCGTGCACGGGCTCGTCCATCTCGCCCAGCGCCCACGCGTAGGCGTGGCCCTGGAGATGCCGTCCCACCTGGTCGTGGTTGTTGCCCAGTCCGTGCGGCTCGCGCCGCGTCGGGGAGTTCTGCAGCAGCCGGGCCGTCTCGATCGCGCCGGCCGCGCAGATCACGACCTCGGCCTCGGCGACGTGGCGGGCCCCCGAGCGATCCACCCAGCGCACGCCGGTGACGCGGCCCGACGGGTCGCATTCGACGCGTTCGGCGACGGCCTCCGGCAGTAGCCGGGCGCGGCCGGTGGCGAGCGCGCGGCTCAGCACGGTGTTGTGGGAGCCGTTCTTGGCGTCGGCCGGGCAGGCGAAGCCGACGCAGTGCTGGCAGCGGGTGCAGGCGGCCCGTCCGCCGTACGGCACCGAGTTGATCAGCAGCGGCACCGGCAGCACGTCCCAGCCGAGGGCGGTCGCGCCCCTGCGCAGGGCGGCGGCCTGCAGGCCCTCCGGGAGCGGGGACATCGGGTACGGCTTGGCGCGCCTCCAGTGGCGGCTGCCGGCCGCGTGGTCGCCGCAGACGCCGATCTCCCACTCCGCGCGCTCGTAGTAGGGCCCCAGATCGTCGTATCCGATGGGCCAGTCGGCGAGGCTGCTGCCCGCGGGCACGCCGTACGTGCTCGCCATCGTGAAGTCGGCGGGCAGGAACCGCCACGCCTGCGCCCCGTAGAGCCGGGTGCCGCCGCCGACCAGCGTGGCGTTGCCGTGGAAGCCCGGCTCGTGCGGGCGTACCACGTGCTCACCGCCGGTGGCGTCGACGGCGACGCGCGGGCCGTCCTCGTAGTCGGGCCCGGAGCGGTGCGGATAGCGGGTGAGGCGGTGGTTGCGCAGATGGTCGCGGCCGATCTCCGAGAAGGTGAGGTCGCGGCCGCGCTCCAGCACGAGCACGCGCTTGCCCGCCTCGGCCAGGACCGCGGCGGCGACCCCGCCCCCGGCGCCCGACCCGATCACGACCGCGTCCACCCGCATCAGCCCCGTACCTCGCATCCGGCCACAGCCCGCGTCCGCATCAGTCCCGTACCTCGAATCCGATCATCCGCCAGGAGGCGGCGTCGCGGTTGCCGCCGTTGCCGGGGTCGCCGTAGAAGCCCTCCATGACGTGCCCGACCACCGTCTCCACGAACGCCGCCGCGTCGAACGGCCACGGCACGCGGGTGTCGCCCGCCTCCAGCGCCCGCAGCAGCTCTTCGCGCCGCCCGGGCGGGAGCTCGGGGAAGCCGGCGCCGTGCCGCTCGCGCGCCTCGGCCTCGACGGCGTCGAGCCCCGCCTCGTAGAAGGCGCGCAGATCAGCCAGGTCACGGCCGAACTGCCCGGCGAGGTAGTCCAGGACCCCCGCCTCGGTGCCGCTCGGGTGATCGTCGGCGGGGACGATCGTGTCGACCACCGCGCCCAGCGTCGCGGCCTGCCCCGGGGTCACTCCGCGAAGCGGGGGGCCGGGCGCTCGCACGTGCTCTCCAGGCGGACGACCTGGCCGGGCCCGTCGATCGCGGAAAGGGCCTCGAGCACGTGGAAGGCGAACGTGGCGTTCGCGCGGTGGGGGCCGCCCTCGATCGCGTCGGCCAGATCCCGGACGCCGAGCCCGCGGCGGGCCTGCTCCTTGGTGCCGACCGCGCCGAACAGGCCGACGACGGGCGGCAGGACCGACCAGTCCGCGTCCCCGTGCCGTCGCACCCGTACGTCGCCGTCGAAGTGGTTGGGGTTGGGCAAGGTGAGGGTCCCTTCGGTGCCGTAGACCTCGATGGCGGGCAGGTCGCTGTCCCAGACGTCGAAGCTCATCAGCGTGGTGCCGATGACCCCGGAATCGAAGACGAGGACGGCGGAGGCATGGGTCGCCACCTCGACGTCGATCCGGTCCACGACGCGGTCCGGCGCGGTCACCGCGCGCATCGGCGCGCCGACGCGAGCGGCCCCCGCCACGGACCTGACCGGGCCGAGCAGGTTCACCAGTATGGCCAGATAGTACGGCCCCATGTCCAGGACGGGCCCGCCCCCGCGCTGGAAGAGGAACCGCGGGTCCGGATGCCAGGTCTCGGCCTTGCTGTGCCGGACGAACGCCGACACGCCGATGGGCTCGCCGATCAGCCCGTCGTCGAGCGCCTTGCGCGCGGTCTGGGAGGCGCTGCCGAGGAACGTGTCCGGCGCGGAGCCCAGTACGCGGCCGCTCGTCCCGGCCGCCGCCAGCACCTCCCGCGCCTCGGCGACGGTCGCGGCGAGCGGCTTCTCCACGTAGACGTGCTTGCCGGACTCCAGGGCCCGGATGACGGTGCTCGCGTGGTGGGCCGGCGGGGTCAGGTTCACCAGGATGTCGATCGAGTCGTCGGCGTAGAGCTCGTCGCCGTCCCCCCAGGCGGGGATGCCGTGCTCTTCCGCGGCCCGCTTGGCCCTGTCGACGTCGATGTCGCCGACGCGGACGATCTCCAGCTCCGGGTAGCGGGCCATGCCGGTGACGTAGCGGCCGAAGATGTTGCCGGTGCCGAGGATGCCGATGCGGTGGTGCACGTGTTTTCCGTCCTTCTGGTTGCGTACGGGACCGATGGAAGTCAACGTCCGGCGCGGCCCGCTCTCCAAGCTCGCCAGTCCGCTGGCCGAACCGGGGGGATTGCCCCGATCCGGCGGGCTGCGCATAGTACGAGCACGTGGCCTGCGGAGGACGGGAAGATGAGCGGTGCTGAATCGGCCCAGGCAGGCCCGGTGGTGCACATCGTCGACGACGACCACGACCTGAGGCGCTCGCTCGTCTTCCTCTTCGAGAGCGTCGGGGTCCAGGCGCTCACCTATCCCGACGCCGCGACGTTCCTGGCCGAGTACGACGCCGCCGAGCCCGCCGTCCTAATCGTGGACGTGCGGATGCCCGGCCTGAGCGGGTTCGAGCTGCAGGAACGGCTGCTCGGGCTCGGCTATCCCGCCCCGATCATCTTCTGCTCCGCCCATGGTGACATCGCGATGTCGGTACGGGCCCTGCGGCAGGGCGCGGTGAACTTCCTGGAGAAGCCGTACAAGCCGCAGCAGATGCTGGACGTCGTCCAGGAACAGCTGCGGGAGGCCGAGCGGCGCTTCCGCGAGCACGCCGACCGGCGGGCCGTCGGCGAGCGGGTCGAGTCGCTCACCACGCGGGAGCGCGAGGTGCTCAGGCTGGTCGTGGACGGCCTGCCCAGCCAGCTCATCGCCCGCCGGCTCGGCACCAGCGTCAAGACCGTCGACGTGCACCGGGCCCGGATCAAGGCCAAGACCGGCGCGGACAGCCTGGGCGCGCTGGTCCGCGACGTCCTCCAGTGCCGGATCGAGCTCTGACGAGCCCGGCGGCGTCAGGCGGTGAGGCTGTGGAAGCGGCGCTGGAAGTAGACCAGGGCGCCGCTGTCCAGGCGTGCGGTGACCGCGTCGATCTCGACGAAGGCCACCGTGTGCGAGCCCTGCCGGCGCCTGGTGACGATCCGCCCGACGACCGAGGCGAGCGCGTCGCGCAGCACCGGCACGCCGTAGGTGCCGAAGTCCCAGGAGCCCGCGCCGAACCGCTCGGAGGTCGGCACGTTCGTCGCGCCGGCGAAGTGCATCGCCAGCTCCTCCTGGTCGGTGCCGAGCACGTTGACGCAGACGCGCCCGTTGGCCATGACGATGTCGTGCGAGCTGCTGGAGCGGTTGACGCAGATCAGCATGGTCGGCGGGGAGTCGGTGACCGAGCACGCCGCGCTCACGGTCACCCCGGCCCGGCCGTGCCGGCCATCGGTGGTGACGACGTTGACGGCGGCGGACAGGTTCGCCATCGCGGCACGGAAACGGTGCTGCGCCTCGGTCACGGCTGCCTCCTGAAGGTGATCGGCTGCCTCCGAACCTAGGCCGCGGCCCCCGGCGTCGAAATCGAGACTTCATCCACGCCGGCTGAGGATTTCCCCTACGCGCCCGGCTCGGCGAGCGGCAGCGTGAACCCGAACCGCGACCCGCCCTCCGCCCTTCTCTCGGCCCGGATCGTGCCGTGCTGGCGGGTGATGATCCGGTGGCTGAGCGCCAGGCCGATCCCGCTGCCGTGCTCCTTGGACGTGAACGACTCCGCGAACGGGTCGCGCGGCAGCCCCCGGCCCCGGTCGTCGACGGTGAAGCTGCCGTCGGCGGCGGTGGCCACGTCGATCCGCCTCGGGGCCGCCGGCGACTGCCCCATCTCATCGACGGCGTTGAAGCAGAGGTTGAGCACCACCTGGCCGGTCAGCACCCGTTCGCAGCGCACCAGGACCGGCTCGGGGGCCAGCCGGACCCGCACCTCGACCCCGAGCGGCGCCGCCCGCAGCCGCACGAAGTAGAGGCACTCCTCGACGACGTCGTTGAGGTCGGCCACCTGCTCCACCTGCTCCAGATGGCCGACGAAGGCACGCACCGAGCCGACGATCGCCGCGGCGCGTTCGATCTGGCTGACCGCGCTGGTGACTCCCTCGGCCAGCCCGCCGGCCTCCGGCAGCCGGGCGGCCCGGGTGTGCACGCCGGCCAGGAAGTTGGCGGCGGCGGCCAGCGGCTGCCCGAGCTCGTGGGCGATCGCCATCGCCATGTCGCCCATGGCGTTGTAGCGGGCCAGGTAGTTCTCCCGGTGCAGCTCCCTGGCCCGGCGGACCTGGTCCTGGACCCGGTCGGAGACGTCGTGCAGGATCATCAGCAGCGCGGTGGCGTCCTCCTCCCGCAGCCGCTCGAGCGAGCCCTCCAGCCACACGCGGCCCGCCTCCAGCTGGACGGGGGTGACCGGGGTGGCGCGGGCGAGCACGTCGGCCCAGCTCGCGTCGCGGCCGTCGAGCCGCAGCCGGGCGAACGCCGTCAACGGCCGCATCGGCCCGTCCACCGGAGCGCCGATCGCGGTGAGCGCGGTGTCGGTCGCGAACCTGATCGTGCCGGTCTCGTCCAGCATCAGGGCGAGGGTGGAGGTGTAGTGGGCCAGCGCGTCCACGTACGACGTGGTGAGCCGCAGCTCGCGCTCCACCCGCTGCTCCCGCTCGATGTCGCGGAACTGCACCATCACCGCCGGCCCCTGCGCGAGCTCGACCCGCACCGCGAGCGCGTCCGTCGGGATCACCCGGCCGGACTTGGAGCGGTAGTGCCACTCGATCCGGCTGGCGCCCTTCTCGACGGCGTCCTGCAGCCAGGCGCGGCCGATCACCCGGTCGTACTGCTGCGCCGAACTGCTCATGTGGTCGGCCTTGAGCGGCCGGATCTCGCTCAGGCCGAACTCCAGCAGCTCGCAGGCGGCCGGGTTGGCCCACAGGATGTTCTTGGTCGCCGCGTCGTGGATGAGGACGCACATCCGGGAGGCGTTCATCATCGCGACGAAGTCCGCGGCGACGAGCTCGGGAGCCCGCGGATCTACTCGCATCGACACAGGGTAGGTCACCCGGCGTGGGGGCCGGGGATGAAGATATCCCCTACGTCAAGGTGAGGAAATGACGACTGACGGGCGCAAGCGTTCTTCCTAACCTCGGAGCACACCGTCAGACCCGTGAGGAGCAAGGATGGCGCAGGACGATCCCGCCGCGTTCGACGCGATGCTGGCCGAGCTGGCCGAGCGTCGCCAGGAGTTCCGCGAGCAGCGCTACGTCCCCAGAGACTTCGTCGAGCGGCTCAAGCGGCTCGGCCTGTACCGTTGCGCGACGCCGGAGCGGTTCGGCGGCGAGACGATGGCGCCCGCCGAGTTCCTGAAGAAGATCGAGCGGATCTCGGCCGTCGACGGCTCCACCGGCTGGGTCGCGAGCTTCGGCTCCCAGCTGGTCTACCTGGGCTCGCTGCCGCTGGAGACCCAGGCCAAGCTGTACGCCGGCGGCCCCGACGTCGTCTTCGCCGGGGCGCTGTTCCCGATCCAGCAGGCCACCCCGACGGAGCGCGGCTTCCTCGTCAACGGCCGGTGGAAGTTCGCCAGCGGCTGCATGGCCGCCGACATCGTCTGCGTCGGCATCCCCGGCGACGACCTGACCTCGGGCAAGCCGCGCGGGGCGCTGATACGTCCGGAACGCCTGGAGATCGTGCGGGACTGGGACGTCGTCGGCATGCGGGGCACCGGCTCCTTCGACCTGATCGCCGAGGACGTCGAGGTCGACCGGGAGTGGACCTTCATCCGGGGCGGGGAGCCGGTGGTCGACGAGCCGCTCTACCGCTACCCGGCGATCACGTACGTCGCCCAGTCGCTCTCCGTGGTCTCCGCCGGGGTAGCCAGGGCCGCCCTCGACTTCGCCGAGGGGGTCGGCAGCGGCCGGGGCAGCATCACCGGCGCCCCCAAGCTCGCCGACCGCGCCTACTACCGCGCCGGCATCGCGGAGGCCGAGGCCACGCTGCGCTCCTCCCGCGCCTACTTCTACGAGGCCGCCGACGAGGCCTGGGAGACGCTCGTCGCCGGCGGCCTGGTCAGCGACGAGCAGAACGCCCACCTGCGGCTGTCCGCCGCCCACCTCGCCCGGACCGCGTCGGAGGTGGTCCACAAGGTCGTCTCGCTGTCCGGCACCACCGCGATCTACCAGGACCACCCGCTGCCCGCCCTGCTCGGCGACGCGCTGGTGCCGCAGGAGCACGCCTTCCTCAGCCCGGCGATGTACGACGCCGCGGGCGCCGTGCTCATGGGCCTGCCGCCCACCGTCCCCGCCTTCCGGTGATCAGCCCTGGCGGATCAGCGCTTCGAGGAGGTCGATCCCGAGCGGGATCGACTCCTCCGCCACGTCGAAGCCCGCGCTGTGGTGCGGGCCCGGGCTGCCGCCTCCGATCATCAGGTACGCGCCCTTGCCGTCGCGCCGCTGGACGTGCCGGATGAGCAGGTTGGCGTCGTCGCTGCCGGCGAACGCCTGGGTCCTGATCACCTCCACGACGCCGGGGTGCGCTCCGGCCACGTCCACGATGCGGTCGACCAGGTCGTCGTCGGGTGTCACGGTGGCGGAGCTGCCCGTCACGACCAGCGCCGCCTCGACGTCCTGCGTGCGGGCGGCGCCGTCCACGATGGACCGGATCCGGTCGACCAGCTCGTCCACGACCTCGTCGTCGGTGGCGCGCGCCTCGCAGGTCATCACGGCCGAGGCCGGGACGATGTTGACGCCGTCACCGGCGACGAGCGTGCCGACGTTGAGCCTGGTGTCCGCGGACCCGTAGCGGGGGAGCGCCATGATCGCCAGCGTGGCCATGGCGGCGGCGAGCAGCGCGTTGCGCCCCGACTCGGGCGAGCCGGCGGCATGGGAGGCCCGGCCCGTGAAGTCGACCTTCAGCTTGCGGGTGGCCATGCCGCCGGTGAAGCTGCCCACGACGTGGCCGACGCCCAGCTCGCCCGCCATGTGCACGGCGAGCATGATGTCGATGTCGTCGGCCACCCCGGCGTCGATCATCGTCTGCGCTCCGCGTACCCCCTCCTCGGCGGGCTGGAACAGCACCCTCAGCGAGCCCGCGAAGTCGCGGTCGGCGAGGCGGTGCAGCAGGCCCACGCCGATGGTGGCGTTCGCGTCGTGGCCGCAGGCGTGCATCGCGCCGTTCGCCGACGCGAAGCCGTTCGCGGCCGGGAAATGGGCCGGATCGGCGGACTCCCGGATCGGCAGCGCGTCGATGTCGGCGCGCAGGCCCCATCGGGGCCCCGGCCGGACGCCGGCCAAATCGACGACCAGCGCGGTGCCGTTCTCCTGGAAATACCGGGCCTTCTCCGGCGGGATGCCGGAATCGACGGCGCGGGCCGCCCATTCGGCGAGCGTGGGCGGCGACGGGTAGTTCACGACGGGGGAGAGGTCGTGGGCGTCCTTTCCGGTCAGGACGGTCACCGGCAGGTCTTCGACGGCCCTCGCTATCCGGGCCGCCGTCCCGATCTCCACGAATGCGGGTTCCGGATTGCGGTGCAGTTCTCGCCGGAATGCCCTGAGCTCCTCGATGTCCACACGACCTCTTTCTCTGCGCACTGATCAACGGCCGGGCGGTCGTTCCGCTCAGGCTAGGAAAGGCGCCGCGAATGGGCGTCGATCGGCGTTGATTCCGCATGAAACATCGGATTTTCGAGCCGAGCCCGCACGAAGCTGGTCGTCGAACACCGGCTGGCCGCCGACGGGCACGTAACGCAGGCGCCGGCTGTCGAGATCGAGAATGTAGCCCGTGCGCTTGGCGATCCTCGGCACGATCCACCTGTCCTTGACCAGCAGCTTCGGGAACATCGACGACAGCCTGCCCTCGATCTCGTCCAGCTCCTGCAGGTTGCGCAGCCACAGGAAGACCGCGAGGTTGGCCTCACCGGTCACCGAGGCGCACAGCCGCACGTGGCAGAGCAGCCGCAGCGAGGCGATGAGGCGTTCCAGGTCGGGGTGTTTGACGTCGAGCCACAGCACCGCCGCCGCCGACCAGCCCAGGAGGGTGTGCGCGAAGTCGACGCGCCATCTGACCCAGTTCGCCGCGAGCAGCGCGTCGATGTCCCGGGAGATGACCGAGATCGAGCGGCCCAGCTGCCGCTGCATGTCGGCGGCGGTGCGGCGCACGTCCGTGCTGAGCGCCGTGATGACGTCGAAGTGGGCGGGCTTGCGGTGCTCGGGCGGCTCGGACGGCCGCAGCAGGTGCAACGCGCGGGCCTGCTCGTCGGAGAGCACGTTGAGCCGCCAGCCGGACCCTTCCAGGAAGATCCTGCGCAGGTAGTGGGTACGGGTGCCGACGATGCCGGGGACGCCGGAGATGCGCTCGTCGATGTAGCGGTCCATGGAGAGCAGGGTGGGCATCGAGATCATGACATAGAGGTCGCGGGCGCCCGACGTGCAGTGCACGCTGATGATGGGTCCCTGCCGGCTGAGCTCGGCGATCACGTCGCCACGCCGGCCGGGCGCGCATCGGATCTCGACCAGGGCGGAGATCTCCTGCTGGCCGGTGCGTGGCACGCACTCGAAGCAGCTCGTCCACACCTGCCGCTGCTGGGTGAGGGCCGACCAGCGGCGCGAGATCGTCGAAGGGTCCACCTGGAGGATCCTCCCGAGTTGGACCCACGGGACCCGGGGATGGATCTGGAGCGCGTTGATGATCTGAAAGTCCAGCCCGTCGACCATGCGCCTCATCCTGCACGGACACGCCGGATCCGCCCATGACCATGTATCGCCTGCCGGACCGCCGCGTAGGATCGGCTCACAGAGACACGGTCACGTGCAGGAAGCCGTAACGCGAGGGAAACCTCCGGCGAAGCCCGCGGGAAGGATCGTGCGCCCGGGCCGCGATATCACGCAATTCCGTGCGCTCTGCGTCACGGAAGACCTGGATTCGGCAGGCGACACCTAGGCTCGGCGCCATTCATTCTCGCGAGTGCGCTGGAGGATCAGTGTTTCGCAATTCCATTCTCGCGATGGCGCTCGTGGCGGGCCTGGCCGGATGCGGTGTCGCCGAAGGGGCGACCGACACCGTCAACATGTCGCTGAACACCGATCCGGCGACCTTCGACCCGGCGCTGGCCAAGGGGGGCGACGATTTCAGCGTGGCCCGGCTGCTGTTCGACACGCTGGTGCGCAAGGACGCGGGCAACTCCCTCGTCGGCGGCATCGCGTCCGCCTGGCAGGCGGAGGACGCGGCCCATTACACGTTCACCATCCGCGGCGGGCTGACCTGTTCGGACGGCAAACCGATCACGCCGTCGGTGGTGGCCGCCTCGCTGACGCGGTTCGCGGCGAAGGAGACGGGCTCCTCGGGCCGCACGCTGGCGCTGGGATCGGGCACGGCGACGTTCACCGCCGACGACAAGACGAACACGGTGAAGGCGGCCCTGTCCGTCCCGTGGTCCGACTTCCTCACCGGGCTGACGCTGCCGCAGGCCGGGATCGTGTGCCCTTCGGGTCTGAGCGACCTCAAGGGACTCGCCGCCGGGAAGGCCGCCGGGGCGTTCTCCGGCCCGTACACGCTGACCTCGTCCCAGGCGGCGGTGTCCTACCAGTTGACGCTGCGCGACGGCTACGCGGGCTGGCCGGCGTTCGCCAAGCCTCTGGAAGGCGTGCCCGCCAAGCAGCTGAACCTCACGCCGATCACCGACTACGCGACCATCGCCACCCAGCTGCTGGCCGGCAGCCTGGACGTCGGCGTGGTCTCCGACGAGAACGTGGCCCGGTTCGGCGGCAACACCCGGTTCTCCACGTCGAGCGCCTCCAACACCACGACGTACCTGCTGTTCAACGAGCGTCCGGGAACGGCCTTCGCCGACCGGCCCGAGTTGCGCGCCGCGGTGGCCCAGGCCGTCGATCCGCAGGCGTTCAGCGACATCATCAGCGGCAAGCGGGGCAGCACGATCCTGTCCGTCGGCTCGGCCAAGCTCCCCTGCGTGAACACCGACCGGTCGCTGCTGGTCCCGCAGGACTCCGGCGCCGCCGCCAAGACCCTGGCCGGGGTCCGCGTCCGCATCGTCGGCACGACCCTGCTGCAGGGCGGCAACGACTACATCGGCGAGGCGCTGCGCAACGCCGGCGCGAACGTCACCGTCAGCTCCCTCGACAACGCCAACTGGGCCACGGTGACCACGGCCGGCGGCTCAGACTGGGACATCAACGTCCAGGGTGACAACAACCAGCTGGGCACCCTCACCTCCTCCCTGCTCCGGGTGATGGGCCCGGCGACCGAGAAGGGCGGCCGAAACAAGACGGGATCGGTCAACGAGAAGGGGTACGGCTTCGTCACCCAGGCCATGAGCGTGACCGACAGCGGCGGACAATGCGCCGCCCTCCAGTCCGCGCAGAAGTCGTTCCTCCAGCGGGTCGACGCGATCCCGCTGTCGACCCTGCCCACGACCACCGTCGTCTCCAGCGGATTCGCCATCCGGACCTTCGACGACTACCTCGACCCCGCCACCCTGCGCATCCTCAAGTAGCCGACATGACCTCTCTTTCCACGCCTGGTCCGAGTCTTTCCACGCCTGGTCCGAGCGCCCGGTCGCGGGGCTCCTCCGCCTGGCTCGGTTTCGCCGTGCGGCGGCTCACCAGCCTTGTCGTGATCTTCGTCGCGCTGCTGGTCGTGTCGTTCCTCATCGTCCAGCTCATTCCCGGTGACCCGGCGGTCGGCGTCGCCGGGGCCAACGCCGATCTCGCCGACGTCCAGCGCGTCCGGACCGAGCTGGGGCTCGACCGGCCGATCTGGGAACGATTCCTCGTCTACGCGGGCGGCGTCTTCTCCGGGGATCTCGGCACGTCGTTCATGTACCGGCAGCCGGTGGAGACGATCATCATGAACCGTCTCCCCTTCACCGCCACCATCGCGGTGACGGGAATCGTCGTCGTCCTGCTGGTCGCCGTGCCGCTCGGCATGGTCATCGGCGTCCTCACGCGCGGCGGCCGGCGCAGGTGGCTGGACGCCGCCTTCGGGGTGGTCACCGGTTTCCTCGACTCGATCCCCGGCTACATCATGGCGTCGTTCCTGGTCGTGATGTTCGCCCTCGGCATCGGGCTGGTGCCGCTCTTCCCGCCGGCCTACGCGCCCCGCTTCGGGGCCGCGTCGTTCGTGCTTCCGGTCGCGGCGATCGTGATCGGCCCGATCTGCACCATCTCCCGGGTCGTCCGCCGCGAGACGGCGGTCGTGCTCGACACCGACTACATGCGGACGGCCCGCGGCTGGCGGCTGCCCGCCTTCCGGCGCCACGTCCGATGGGCGCTGCCGAACCTGCTCACCACCACGCTCACCCTGAGCGGCCTGATCCTGACCGGCATGATCGGCGGCGCGATCATCATCGAGTCGGTGTTCGCGCTGCCCGGCCTGGGCAGCGGCATCATCAAGGCCATCCTCGACCGCGACTATCCGGTCATCCAGGGCATGGTGCTGGTCATCGGCATGATCGCGGCACTCGTCAACCTCCTCGTCGACGTCCTGCTCGGGCTGATCGACCAGCGGACCCTCGGAGGGTCGCATGTCTCCGCGTAGCCGGCCGCGCCGCCGCAACCCCGGGCTCGTGCTCGGCCTGGCCCTGCTGAGCGGCATCGTGCTGATCGCCGTGCTGGCCCCGATCCTGTTCACGGAGCGGGCGGCCGTACTGGGCCTGCGGTTCGCCGCGCCCTCGTCCGGGCACTGGCTCGGCACCGACGCGGCCGGCCACGACGTCCTGCTGCGCAGCCTGGTCGCCACTCGCCTCACCCTGCTGATGACCGTGGGCGCGACGGCCATGTCGGTCGTCTTCGGCGTCGTCCTGGGCACCGGCGTGTGGCTCGTGCGGCCCCGCGTCAGGGAGGTCTGCCTGCGCGTCATCGACGCGATGGTGGCCTTCCCCGGGCTGCTGCTCGCGCTCGTCGTGGCGGCCGTGCTCGGAGCGGGCGGCTCCTCGGCGGTGATCGCGATCGGCCTGTCCGGCATCCCCTACTTCGCGCGCCTCACCGCGAACCTCGCCGCGAAGGTCTCGCAGCAGGAGTACGTGTCGACCGCGGGCCTCCTGGGTGTGAGCCGCGCCCGGATCGCGATCAGGCACATGCTGCCGAACATGGCCGAGCCGCTGCTCGTGCTGACGGCCTCGACGTTCGCGGCCACGCTCACGGCCATCTCCGCGCTGTCGTTCGTGGGCCTCGGCGTCCAGTCGCCCTCCTACGACTGGGGCAAGCTCCTGAACGAGGCCCTGCCCTCGCTCCTGGCCGAGAGGCCCTTCCAGATGGTCGGCCCGGCCTGCCTCATCGTCCTGACCGGGCTGGGGGCGGTCCTGATCGGCGACGGGCTCGCGGCGGCGGCGAACCCGCGGGGGCACACGGCGCCGGGCCGGAGCGGCACACCCCCGGCCGCCGCGCAGGAGGCGACGAGCGACCAGCTCGCCGACGTCCGCGACCTGTGGATCCACGCCGGCGACACGCCGCTGGTCAAAGGCATCTCCTTCGGCATCGGGCGGGGCGAGATCGTCGGCATCGTGGGGGAGAGCGGGTCGGGCAAGACCCTCACCGCGATGTCGCTCGCGCGGCTGCTGCCGGACGGCCTGACCTCGACGGCGAGCCGCATGGCGGTCGGCGACCTGGACCTGCGCCGGCCCGTCCCGCCGGCCCCCCTGGCGGAGGCCGTCAGCCTGATCTACCAGGACCCGGGCTCGACGTTCAACCCCGCCCTGCGGATGGGCACCCAGCTCACGGAGGTGCTGCGCACCCACAAGCGCCTCGGCGGGCGTGAGGCCGCGCAGCGCATCCTCGAGGCGCTCCGGGTGGTCCACCTGACCAGGCCCGAGCAGCGCATGAAGCAGCATCCGCACGAGCTCTCGGGCGGCATGCGGCAGCGGGCCATGATCGCCGCCGCGCTGGCCGTCGAGCCGCGCCTGATCATCGCGGACGAGCCGACCACGGCCCTGGACGTCACCGTCCAGGCGGAGATCCTGCGCGAGCTCAAGCGCGTCAACCGCGAGTTCGGCGCCTCGATCATGTTCATCTCGCACGACATCGGGGTGGTCCGCGCGCTGTGCGACCGCGTCCTCGTGATGTACCGCGGCGAGATCGTCGAGGAGGTCGCCGCCGGGGAGCTCACCGTGGAGACCGCCCGCCACCCGTACACGAGGGCCCTGCTGGAGGCCACTCCCGACATCGACGCGTCGTGGACCCCGCCGCGCACGAAGGAGCACTCGCATGGATGAGGAGACGGCCGTCGAGGTACGCGACCTCGAGGTGGGCTACGGGTGGGGCAAGAACGCGACGCGCGTCCTGCACGGCATCACCCTGGACGTCGCCCGGGGCCGCACGGTCGGCATCGTCGGCGAGTCGGGATCGGGGAAGTCGACGCTGGCCAAGGCGCTGGTCGGGCTCGTCCGGCCGACCGCGGGGAGCGTCAGGATCGGCGGCGTCCCCATCTCCTCCGCGCGGGGCGCGGGCCGCCGGGCGCTGCGGCGCAAGGTCCAGATGATCCCGCAGGACCCGTACTCGTCGCTCGACCCCAGGCGCACGATCGGCGAGGCGCTCGCCGAGGCCGTGGACCCGCGCCGGGCGGACGTGCGGCGGCACCGGGACGAGATCGTCCAGTGGCTCGAGGCCGTCAGGATGCCGGCCGACACCCTCGACCGCTACCCCCACGAGTGCTCCGGCGGGCAGCGGCAGCGGGTCGCGATCGCACGAGGTCTGATGACCGGGCCCGAGGTGGTGATCGCCGACGAGATCACCTCCGCGCTCGACGTCTCGGTCCAGGCGGAGATCCTCCACCTGCTCGCCAAGCTGCGCCGCGAACTCAACCTGACCATGCTCTTCATCTCGCACAACCTCGCCGTCGTCCGGCACGTGAGCGACGAGGTCGTGGTGCTCCACCACGGCGACGTCGTCGAGCACGCCCCGGCCGCGGACCTCTACCGGAGTCCGCGGCACGAGTACACCCGCACCCTGCTCGACTCCGTACCGGGCGCCCCAGGCTTCGACATCGAACCCCGTCAGAAGGACTCCGCTTGACCACGCATCGAAAGCTCCGCCTCGCCAACGTCAGGATCATCAACGGCACCGGCGCGCCGCCCGTCGAGGACGGCGTCCTCGACGTGACCCCGGACGGCGTCATCGCGTTCGCCGGCCCGGCGGCCGAGGCCCCGGAGATCGACGGCGCCGACGTACGCGATCTGCGCGGCAGGACGCTCCTGCCCGGATTCGTCGACTGCCACGTGCATATGGGCTTCTCCCTGGAGAACGGCCCCTTCCACGCCCTCCAGAACGATCCCGCCCTGACCGTCCTCGAGTCCGCCGCGCGGCTCCGGGCGACCCTCGAGGCCGGCGTCACCAGCGCGCGCGACCTCGGCGGGCTGTCCTCGGGCTTCCGCGAGGCGATCGAGCGCGGGCTGATCCCGGGCCCGCGGCTGAAGCTCGCGGTGAGCCCGATCAGCCACACCGCCGGGCACGGGGACATGCACCTGTACGGCGGGACGATCGCGCCCACCGTGCCCGAGCTGATCGAGATCGCCGACACCGTCGACGAGGTCCGCAAGGCGACGCGCCGGGTGCTGCGCCAGGGAGCCGACCTCATCAAGATCTGCACGACCGGCGGCATGGGGAGCAGGCACGACCACCCCGACGACGAGGGCCTGCGCCTGGACGAGGTGCGGGCCATCGCCGACGAGCTAGACCGGCACGGCGGCAAGCCCATCGCCGCGCACGCGCAGGGACGCAAGGGCATCCTGACCGCCCTCCGGGGCGGGGTGACCAGCGTCGAGCACGGGTACGGCATCGACGACGAGGGACTCGACCTCCTGGAGGAGCGCGGCGCCTTCCTCGTGCCGACGCTGTCGACCGTGTTCGCGATCAACAAGGAGACGATGCAGCCGTACCACTACGCCAAGAAGGTGAAGTGGTCCGAGATCACCAAGAGGAACATCGGCCACGCGATCGCGCGCGGAGCCAGGATCGCGCTGGGCACGGACGCCGGCGTGTGCCCGCACGGACAGAACCTGCGCGAACTCGGGCATCTCGTCGAGCTCGGCATGTCCCCGATGGCCGCCATCGTCGCCGGGACCCGGACCGCCGCCGAGCTGCTCGGCATCTCCGGCGAGGTGGGCACGCTGGAGGCGGGCAAGCTCGCCGACCTCGTGGTCACCGACGCCGACCCGCTGCGGGACATCCACGCGCTGGCCGACCCGGGGCACATCGAGATCGTCATGAAGGCGGGCACCATCGTCAAGGACCTCGGCCTGGTACGCACTGGCCCATAGGCGGTCCGGCCGGCTCAGGTGCGCAGGGTGCTGGCGTCCTCGCCGGCCTTGTACGTCTTCGTCGCCAGGTGCAGCCGGTTCTCCTGCTCCCTGAGCGCGCTCGCGAGCAGGTCGAGCCCTCTGCCGATGCTCTCCATCCGCTGCCCGCGCGCCTGCCAGTACGCGCGGCCGTAGTCGTCGTCGCCGACGGCGGTGTGTGCCGCGCTCGACGCCGCCTCGAACCGGGTGTGGGCGCCGGACACGTCACCGGCCATGCCGTCCGCCGCGCTCGCCAGCCGGTGGAGGTGGGTCTTGCTGTAGACGACGCCGTCGAACTCCACGGTTCGGGAGCCTAGCTGGCATGTGCAGACATGAGTGGAAGAATCGGGAAAGAATGGTACTTCTGAGGTTTTTGGTGCTCGTGAGGGACGGAGGTGACGATGGACGAACCGTGGCGGCTGTTGGAACAACTCGTCCAGGAGGTCAACCAGCAGACCGAACAGCTCAAGAAGATGCAGGAGAGGGTTCGGGAGCTGTCGGCGACGGCGAAGTCCAAGGACGGCATGGTGACCGTGACCGTCGGTCCCCGCGGTGAGGTGCGCACGATCGAGTTCGACCCCCGGGTCTACCGCAAGCTGTCCCCGTCGGAGCTGTCCGCCTCCGTCGTCGAGCAGATCGGGCGGGCGACCAGGCAGGTCTCCACCGAGATGAAGGAACTGATGGAGCCCTTCGGCGTGCCGGAGCTCCCGTTCGAGGACCTGTTCGGCGAGGGAACGAACTTCGAGTCGTTCCTGCCGCACCCCGGTACGCCCGAGCCGCGGTGATGGGACTCGACCTCAGTCTGGTGCCCGAGATCGTACGGCCGCTGGCGCTGCCGCTGACGGGCGGGGCGCTTCCGGAGACCGACGTCGACGGGGTCATCGCCGAGGCGCAGGTGCTGGAGAACCTGGCGGACCTGCTGGCCACGATCAAGTCGGACGACGCCGCCGCGGTCGTGCGGTCGCTGCGCGACCACCAGTGGCAGGGCGCCGCCAAGGAAACGTTCGAGCAGGTCTTCAAGATGCTCGGCGGACAGCCGGGCGCGGACGGCACCGCTTCGGACGAGACGCTGATCGACCTCCTGGAGAAGGCGCTCCGGCAGGAGGCGGCGTCCCTGCGCGAGCACGGCGTGCGGATGCAGCACACCGAGTGGATGATCTACGCCTCGCTCGCGCTGCTCGGCGCGATGATCGTCAAGCTGCTGGTGTGGATCTACGTCAACGGCCCGGCCGTTCTCCGGCTGATCCAGCACAACACGCTGCTGACCCAGGTGAACATCCAGACGCTGAAGCGGCTGATCCTGGTCAACATGCTGAAGTTCGCCGGGATCATGGGCGGCCTGGACTTCGGCGTGCAGGTGGCGCAGCAGATCTGGGGGGATCGCGAGGCGGGGGACTTCGACCTCGCGTCGCTGGCGATGTCGGTGGGCAGCGGCGCGCTGACCGGTGCCCTGTTCGCCGGCGCGAACGCGGCCCTGTCACGTCTGCTGAGCCGGCGGATGGTGTACGTCGCCTCCGAGGCCGAACTGGCGGTACGCGACAAGATCGCGGCCATCGTGCAGAGCATGTACGGCCAGGCCCTGCTGGGCGGAGTGGCGGGCACCGCCGGAGCCGTCCCGGGGCTGGCGATCAGCGGGCAGCTCGACGGCGAGCACCTGGCGTACACCTTCATCTCCGGTGTCGCGGGCGGCCTCGACATCCCCGCTTCGGCACGGGTGAGCCACCTCCCGATGCGGGCGGTCGCGGAGCTCGGCGACACTCCGTCCGCCCCGGCCCCGCATGCCGACCCGCCGCCCTCATCCCACAACCAGTCCCCACCCTCGCCTGCGCTTCCGTCCTCGCCCCGACTCGTACCGCACGACGCCGCCCCGCTGCCCGTACTGCACGATCCCGCCTCGCCGTCCGTAGCGCACGACGCCGCACCGCGGCTCGCAGGGCACGACACCACCACCCTTGCGCAGCACCACCCTCGGCCCGACCAGCAAGCCGACGTCGCCACCCTGATCAACCGCCAGCCGTCCGAACCGGGGACCAACCTCCCCCAGCCGCACCAGGGCCAGGTGATCGTCGGCGAGGTCACCCGGCGCCACGACGTGCTCCTGCACAGCCCGGCCGAGCCGGGCGGCACCCTCGCACGACCCCAGCAGAACCTCCCCGCCGCCCGGGCCCCGATCGGCGACACCGCCCCTGCCGTCCCGCGGGCCGAGCCCGCGACTCCGGGCAGTCTCCCTCACACGTCGCTGCTCCCGGCCACGGTCCCGGCGATCATCACGCCCACCCCCGACGGCGCCGCCGAACAGGACAACCACCACCAGACCCAGGACAGCCCACCTGCCGAAACCGCGCCGGTCGCCCAGGAGCGGCACACGGACGACTCCGCTCCCTCAGCGCGCGAGGACAGCGATCCGCCGCCGGTGACCGGCCGGCAGACAACGACGCCCCATCATGCGAGTACGGACCTCCAGGGCGGTCAGACCGTCGTGCCCAGGTCCAGCCCGCTGCCCGAGAACCCGCGCCGGATCGAGCCGGTGTCGCGGCAGGTGGCGGACCTGCTCAGCCGGGACGGCACCTACGACCCGATCAGCGGCCCCGCGTGGGAGGCCGCCCACACCACCACGGTGGACCGGCTGGCGGACACGATGCGGTCCTCGACGAAGGACATGCTCGGCGTGGGCCGCAAACGAAGCCTGCGGGCGGCGGTCGGCGACCCCGCCAGCGACCTCGTCCAGAGCGAGGTCCGCGTCATGGGGAAGACCATCAGGACCTGGCAGGCGGTCGAACGGAGCGAGCTCCCGGCCTTCGTGGAAGGCGCCCGCACGTACGCGGAAGGCGAACGCCAGATCATCCAGCAGCTGCCGTTCGACTCGCCCGAAGCACACCGGACGGTGCGACGGCTGGCCGTCGAGGAGCTGCTGCGCACGTGGGGATACGGCGCGAGCGAGATGCTGCCGGAGCGGCTGGCCATGCACATGGCCGCGCTCGACGAGTTCGGGCTGACCGGGGTCCTCGACCTGTCGGCGTACGGTGACCTCAACCGCGCCAGGACGGCCGCGAAGATCCACGCCGACTCCGGGGACATGCTGCGCGACTTCCTGCGGCAGCAGTACGCGCAGACGCAGCGCGAACTCGAAAGCCGCGGCATCGAGGAGCTGGTGCTCTACCGGGGGATCACGTTCGACCAGCATCCGGTCCCCGTCCTGGCGGAGGCGGCGAACGGCGACGTCGTGCCGGCTCCGCCGGCGCTGCCGTTGCAGGCGTGGAGCGCCATGCCCGGGGTCGCCAAGCGGTACACCGGCCTGGGCGAAGGGGCGGTCATGGCGGGGGCCTTCCCGGCCTCCCAGGTGCTGTCCACCCCGTGGACGGGAATGGGCCAGCTGCCTCTCAACGAGTTCGTCGTGCTCGCCACGCCCGGCGAGGTCACCGTGCTGCGGCCCCCGCACGTCGCCGAGACACCCGCCACGTATTCCGACCTTCCACCCGGCTGGCAGGTCTCCAAGCCCAGCGACGGATGGACCCATTGCGAGCAGGGCCACCGGCACTGGGGCACGGAAGGCGGGGCCGGTCTGCTGCTGTTCCACCGCGGTCCCGGCGGCGAGGTCCACGTCCTCATGCAGCTGCGTTCCATGGAGACGCAGCACGGAGGGACCATGGGGCTGCCCGGCGGCGCCCTCCACCGAGGCGAGGACCCGGTCGCCGGCGGCTTCCGCGAAGCCGGCGAGGAGAACCGGCTGGACCCGAGCGAGGTGAAGGTGCGCGGGGTCCACCACGACGACCACGGCGGCTGGGCGTACGACACCGTCATCGGCGAGATGTCCCACCAGGCCGACGTCTGGCCCGCCTCCCGGGAGTCGCTCGAGAACGTGTGGGTGCCGCTGGAGGAGGTGCCGTCCCTCAACCTGCACCCCGACCTGGCCCGGGCCTGGCCCGACGTACGCACGGAACTCGACCGCGTCCTGGCCGCGTCCGACACTGGCCCCAGACCACCGCACCCGGCGAACACGCACGAGATGCCCGGCCTCCCCGACACCGACGGATTCTCGCCGATCGCCGATCCGCGGCCACGGAACTTCGCCGAGGCCGCGGCGACCGTCCACCGCTGGTCGCCCGGCAACGACCGCCCGCACCAGAACGGCCCGCACCAGAACGGCCCGCACCAGAACGGCCCGCACCAGAACGGCCCGCACCAGAACGGCCCGCACCAGAACGGCCCGCACCAGGGCGGCCCGTCGAACCGGATCGAACACCTGCTGAGCAACCCCCCGGCCGCGGCGGACGACGTCCTCCTGGCGGAGGGCCGGCGCCTGGTGGAGGAGCTGCCCGTCATCGACGGGAGCGACACGACGGCAAGAGCCCTGGCCTCGATGAGCCGGACCCTCAACTGGCCGAACCCGCGAAGGGCCCTCCACGACCTCGCCTCCGAACTCGGCCTCAACCTCGATCTCGACGCTTTGGTGGAGGTCTACGAGAAGGCCCGGCGGTTCGGCATGGACCCGGACGGAGCGACCGGCCGTACGGGCCTGGTCGACGCTCTCAGAACGGCCATGGCGGCGGACCCCTACCGCTGGACGGGGCAGCACTACCAAGCCCGCTTCTCCCTCCCCGAGGCGACCCCCGCGCAGGCACGCACGATCGGGCTCATGGTCGAGATGATGGGGGAGCCCGTCACCTCCGCCAAGGTCCGGAGCTTCGTCAAACCCGTGCTCGACCAGCATGGCATCGGCGACGTCAGGGAGTTGCTCCCGGTCGTCCGGGCGGCCCACGAGAAGGGCTACCTCCCGGCCGGGACGACCGGGGAGGCGGAGTTCCGCGCCGCCATGGACCTGTTCTGGCAGGACGACCCGTACCTGTGGAACGGGGTGCTGCTCGCCGACAGATACTCCTTGCCCGAGCTGCGCGACCCGACGGCGCGTTTGTCCGCGCGCCTGGAGGAGATCGTCGCGCACTCCGGCCGTGACACCGTCCCGCCGCTGGAGGGCCTGGCCGGTGACCTCGGGCTGGGCCGCTCCGCCGAGCAGCTCGTCCGCCTGGCCGCGGACG
>NZ_JBSFTC010000198.1:0-21588 GCF_053590415.1 Nonomuraea sp. NPDC003201 | reverse complement strand
TACGTCGCCGCCCAGTGGCGCAACCTGCGTACCTGGCTGGACGCCAACCCCGACGACGAGCTCGCACCCGAACTGCGCGCCGAGCTGTCGCGCGATCGAGCGGGATCCCGGCCCGGCCGTCTGGCGCCTGGCCGACATGGTCCGCGCCATCTGCGCCCGTACCGGACGCATCGGTGAGTGGATGGAGATCGCGCCGACCCTGCTGGAGGCCGCCTCCGCGCACGACGTCCCGGCCGTGACCGCCATGCTGCACACCGGCATGGGCGACGGCCTCTTCCGCGTCGGCCGCCGTGAGGAGGCCGTCGGTCATCTGGAGCAGGCCGTTCGCATCGCCGGCGGGAGCGGCGATCGGGAGGGCGAGGCGGCGGCCAGGATGGGGCTGAGCTTCGCGCGGGCGTGGACGGGCGACCTCGTCGAGGCGATGGCCGACAACGTACGGGCCGCGCAGCTCTTCGGCGAGCTCGGCTCGGTGCCGGGCCACGTCCGGGCACTCCAGGCGCTCGGCTACCAGTACCACCACCTGGGCCGGCTGGACCTGGCCGAGGACTACTGCAGGCAGGCACTCGCGCTGAGCCGGCGCCACGATCTGCCCTACGCCGAGGGGGCCGATCTGCGGCAGCTGGGCGCCGTGCTCCTCGACCAGGGCCGGTACGGCGAGGCGGAGACCTGCCTGCGGCAGTCGGTCGCCCTGATCACCTCGATAGGCGGCCACGGCGCGGCCACGACGCAGATCTGGATCAGCCGGCTGCACTGGGAGAACGGCCGGTGGGCCCAGTCGCGGGACGAGGCGCTGGCGGCGCTGGACGTGTGCCGCGGCCAGGGGGACCGGCTGGTGGAGGCGGCGGCGCTGGTCGCCCTGGCCGACGCCGGGGTCCGCCTCGGCCTGACGGCAGAGGCCGCGGACAGCCTGGACCTGGCCGACGACCTCATCGGCGCGGGCGGCCTGAACTGGCATCTGGCCTACGCGCTGCTCGCCCGCGCCCGGCTGCTCGAAGCCGTGGGCGACCAGGAGGGCGCCGTCCGCCACGCGCTGCGGGGACACGCCGTGGCGGCCGAGAGCACGTACCGGCTGCCGGAGCTGGCCGCGCTGACGGAGCTGGCCAAGCTGGAACGGCGGCGAGGCGACCGCGAGGCGGCGGCGCACCGCGCCGGCGAGGCCTTGCGGCTGTGCCGGCAGATCGGGCACGCACCCTGCGAGAAGAAGCTCGCGCTGCTGCTGGAGGACGAGAGGTAGGTCTCCTCTCCCAGGATGCGCGCGGACCGGCCCCTCAAGGTGCGACGGCGTCAAACTCGATCATGAGCCGGCGGGGGCCGCGCCGCGCCGGGTCGGCCGACGCGCAGGTCCGGGGCGCGGACGCCCTTGCCGCCACGGTCGCCGACCTCATCCGCCAAGCCGCCGCCTGAGCCCGCCGCCCCCGGCATCTGATCGCGGCCACGGTCCGGCCCTGGCGGCGCACTGCCATCGCCCGGGCCGGACCGGGCGTCGCGCCTCCGTGCCGCCTGAGCTGCGTGGACGAGGCTCTTCCCAGGTGCAATTCACTGCAAAGACATCCTCTGGCGCTCAAATGGTCATCGGCTGTCGTCACGATCGGCGCATGCACCGCTCACATGCCTTCCGGATGACCGCGGCCGCCGCCGGCGCCGCTCTCTCACTCGCCTTGCTCGCCGTTCCCGCCCAGGCGACGATTTCGCAGGACAACGGGACCAAGGGCGTCAGCCTGGCGTTCCTCGGCCGGTTCTCGACCGGGTCGGTCGGCACCGGCGCTTCGGAGATCACCTCCTACGACCCCGCCACCAAGCGCGCTTTCGTGGTGAACGCGCAGGCGGGAACGGTGGACGTCCTGGACATCCGCGACCCGCGCAACCCGAAGCGGGTCACCTCCCTGGCCGCACCCGGAGCGAACAGCGTCGCCGTGAGCAGGGGCCTGGTGGCCGTCGCGCAGCAGGCGGCGAAGAAGACCGGCCAGGGGAAGGTGACGCTCTTCCAGGCCGGTTCCGGCAAGAAGCTCAAGGAGTTCCCCGTGGGGGCGCTTCCCGACATGGTGACCTTCAGCGAGGACGGCCGCCGGCTGGTCGTCGCCAACGAGGGCGAGCCGGAATCGTACTGCGCGGGCGCCGTCGACGACCCCGAGGGGTCGGTGAGCGTCATCGACGTGAGGAGCGGCACCGTACGCACCGCCGACTTCCGGGCGTTCAACGACCGGGCCGACGCGCTCCGGGCCGCGGGCGTGCGCATCTCCGGTCCGGGCGCGACGGTGGCCCAGGACCTGGAGCCGGAGTACATCACCGTGGCCGGTGACACGGCGTGGGTGACGTTGCAGGAGAACAACGCGGTGGCGATCGTCGATCTCGGCCGCGCCAAGGTCCAGCGGATCGTGCCGCTCGGCCTGAAGGACTTCGGCACGGTGGGCCTGGACGCCTCCGACAAGGACGGGAAGATCGACATCCGTCCCCGGGCCGGCGTCAAGGGGATGTACATGCCCGACTCGGTCGCGCACTTCCGCTCGAAGGGGGAGACGTACCTCGTCACCGCCAACGAGGGAGACGGCCGTGACTGGGACTGCCACACGGACGAGGTGCGCGTGAAGGACCTGACGCTGTCGGCCGAGGCGTTCCCGAACGCCGCCGCGCTGAAGAAGGACGCGGAGCTCGGCCGCCTGACCGTGGCCGCGGACTCGCCGAAGGACGCCTCGGGCGCCTACCGGCAGCTGAACGCCTTCGGCGCCCGCTCGATCTCCGTACGCTCGGCCACGGGCGCGCTGGTCTGGGACTCGGGGGACGAGCTCGAGCAGCTGATCGCCCGGGAGCTGCCCAAGGAGTTCAACGCCGACAACGAGGAGAACGGCTCCTTCGACAGCCGCAGCGACAACAAGGGCCCGGAGCCCGAGGGCGTCGCGGTGGGTCAGGTGCGGGGGAGGACGTACGCGTTCGTCGGGCTTGAGCGGGTCAGCGGGGTGGTCGCCTACGACGTGACCGACCCCAGGCGCCCGGCCCTCGTCGACTATCTCAACACGCGCGACTTCGCCGGATCCGTCGAGGACGGGACCGCCGGCGACGTCGGCCCGGAGGGTGTCTTCTTCGTGTCCGCCGGGGACAGCCCGACCCGCCGGCCGCTGCTGATCGTGGGCAACGAGGTGAGCGGGACCACCGCCATCTACGAGATCCGGTAGGTGGCCTCAGCCGGCTCCTGACGCGCCGTATGTCGGGGTTCGCGAGGTAACGTCATCGTCACAGGTGCCGCTCGCCGTGATCCGCGCTGGTCCCGTTCTCGAATGCGCGGCAGAAACCTGACTGGAGGTCCCTCATGGTTCGACGAATCTCCCTCCTGCTCGTCCTGGCCGTCTCGGCGCTGGCGCTGCTCGCCGGCACCGTCGCCGGGCCCGCCAACGCCGCGACAGCCATCGAGTACGGGCTGATGGCCGCTCTGGTGCCCTGAGAGAAGACAGAAGGGCGGATGTCCGCCATCCGCCCTTCCCGGCCCGACGGCGGATGGCCTTCAGTCGGCGACGAGGCGGGTCTGATCGGCCTGCTCGCGCTGGCGGCGCAGCTCGTAGGTGCCCGGCGCGATGCCGGTGAAGGCGTGCTCGGGGTGCGCGAGGTAGGCGGTCGCATCGTCGGCCACGGTCAGGACGCCGAGCACCATTCCGCCGCCGAAGCGCTCAGGCGTGAAGAACGCCTTGCCGGTGGAGAGCAGGAGGTGGGTGTTGGCCCCGCCCTGGCCGCGGACGATCGGGACGCCGGCCTCGGGGACGGGGGTGCGGGCCGGGTCCCGCTTGGCCGGTACGACGGCGACATCGCCCTGGAACTGCAGGCCGGACAGGATGGGGATCTCGGCCTGCCGGTCGAGGTGCTCGTCGACGGTGACGCCGAAGGTGGCCATGGCCTGCTCGATGGTAAGCATCTTCTCGGGCTCCTTTGCCGGTGGGCGGGGTCAGGATCGTCGTTGCGCGCCGGCGTACTGAGCCGGGGTGAGGCCGTAGGTCCAGGCGGCGGCCTGGATGGGGTCGCCGCAGTCGGCGGGGACGGTGAGGCCGAAGCGGCGGCGGGTGCCGTCCCGCTCGACGGTGCCGTTGGTGCACAGCAGGACCCGCACGTGCGTGGTGTAGATGTCCTCGGGGACGTCGTGCAGGGTGAGGGTCTGGCCGGGATTGCCGGGGTCGGGTACGGCGGGCCCGATCTGCTCCAGGCCGGCCTCGATGATGAAACGGTCCCAGCCGCGGCGTTCGATGGCGCAGCGGCGGATCTCGGCGTTGGTCTCGCGGAGGATCTCGTCGGTGGTGAGGGTGTCGTCGATGACGGCCCGGGGGACGTGGGTGCCGTGCCAGAAGTAGACCCCGAACCCGTCGGACCAGCCGGCGGTGGGGCCGTCGGCGCGGTGCGGCCGGTGCACGGCCCTGGCGCCCTCGCCGACCTGCTCGAGGTGCAGCTCGGCCGGGCGCGGGCAGAGCATGACGAAGTCGAGGAAGGGCCACCACCACCAGCCGGCGGGCGCGGATCCCGCCGGGTCCTGCTCCCCAGCGCCCTGCCACGACCCGCCCTCATCCAGCGGTGCGACCGTGTCCTGCCCGAGGTCGTGCGGTGAAGCCGTGTCCTGTCCGGAGCCGTGCGGTGGGGTCGTGTCCTGTCCGAGGTCGTGCCCTGGGAGCGTGTCCTGTCTGAAGCGGTCGACCAGGGGGAGCCAGCTGCCGGAACGCTGGAACGCCAGGTGGGCCCGCCACAGCCGCCGTACCTCGCCGCGGATCGTGTCCTGCCGCGCGCCGCCCACCGCCGCGTCCACCGCCGCCCGCACGGCCGCGTTCGACGCGTCGGCGACCAGGTTCAGCACACCGGCGGGCACATTCCGGCTTTCCTCGCGGGCGGGCACGTCCCGAACGGCCGAGGCCAGCGCGGCGTCCATCCTCGCGGCGATCTCGGCGTGCAGGGCGGTGGCCGCCGCGCCGTGCACCGGATCGCTCGCCGCCCCGTCCGCCGCGACCCGGACCGCGGCGCGTACGGCATGGCCGACGCTCTCACCGGCGGTGTCGTCCACCGCCCGGTAGACGGACTCCAGGACGCGGTTGTTGCGGTGACCGGTGCTCAGGCAGGCCGCGATCGGTGCGGCGAACGCGCCGACGAGCGGTGAGGACACCCACACGACCCGTTCCGGGAACGGGACCCCGATCTCCCGGTAACAGGCACGGGCGGCGGACTCCCACGCCCGCCGCTCGATGGCGCCGTCGTCGCCCGGCTCGGGACCCGGTGAATTCACGGTGGAGACCTCCAACTGAGGCGGGCCACCCTGGCTCCGCCCGAGAGCGCCGCAACGACACCGTGCCGCCTGGGACACGTCGGCGATCATGTACTCGGCGCAGCACGATACCTGCCTGCGCGGTCACTCGGGGTCCGTTTACAGATGATGTGCAGCGCCTTGACACATCTGTCGATCTCCGTACATTCGTACGAATGCAAGTGACCGCCGTCGAAGACGCGTTACGGGCTCATCCCGACGACCTCGCCTCGTGGGGTGCCTACAGTGACTGGCTGCTGGAGCAGGGCGACGCCAGAGGCACGCTGATCCGCCTCGAACAGCGCCTGGCACGCACCCGTCCCGCCGACCGCCCGGCCATGGAGCGGGAGATCGCCGACCTCGTCGCGGAGCACGAGGGCGGATGGGACGACGGGTTGCCGGCGACGGCGCACGTGCTGGCCCGCCGGTACGGCTTCGCCACGGAGGTCGCCGTCGCGTGGTCGGACGACGTCCGCGAGGTCGTGGAGCAGGTGCTGCGCGGCCGGTTCGTCACCACGCTGAGGATCACGTCCCACGAGGCGTCCGACGAGGACGAGGAGTGGGACGACGAGGACGACGACTGGGATGACGACGAGGACGACGAGGACGAGGACGACGACGAGGACGACGGCCCGGGAGGCGGGGTTCGCTCCGGGCGCCTGGACATGCGGGCACTCGACGGGCTGGATCTCGGCCGGCTCACCGGGCTCGACCTCTCCTATCTGGACCTCGGTCCCAACGGCGCCGAGCTCCTCACCACCTTGCTCCGCACGGACCGGTTGCGGGCACTGGAGCTGCGGTACTGCCGGATCGGCGACGCCGGTCTCGCGGCCCTCGCGGCGTCCCCGTACCTCGGCGGACTGCGCCGCCTGCACCTGCAGCGCAACAGGGTGAGCGCCGCGGGCGTGCGCTCCCTGCATCGGTTCACGGAGCTGACCGAGCTCGACCTGCGGTACAACCACATCGGAGAGGCGGGCGCGGAGGCCCTGATCGCGGCCCCGTTCGCCGGATCCCTCGCGCGGCTGTGGCTGTACGGCTCCGATGTGGGCAAGGACGGCGTGCGCAGACTGGCGCACGCCGCGAACCTTCCGTCCGGGCTGCGCACCATGTGGAGGTCCATGTGAGCATCGAACTTCGGGATCGCTTCTTCGTCCTGTCGGCCGGGGACGCGCCCGCCGAGGAGGCCGCCCGGTATCGGGCGGAGGTGGACGCGACCGACGCCGAGCCGGCCGCGACGGTGGACGGGCTGGACATCTCCTGGCATCCGTCGGCGCGGTTCAAGGCGGTGCGGTTCATCGACGCCGAGCGGATCGACGAGCGCGTGCGGGACCTGTTCGCCCGGCCGAGCGCGGACGCGCCGTACCTGGCGGCGGTGTTCGTGGATCCGCACGAGTTGTCGTTCCGCACCTTCGAGAACATCGTCCCGCTGGACCGCCTGTTCGAGGACGTGCCGCTGGAGGCGGAACTGGCCGAGCGGGCGGAGCACGCGGACGGGGTGTTCTCGTTCTCGCTGCGGCTGCCGGCCGAGGCCCGGGCCCGCCTGGAGCGGCTGGACGAGCTGAAGCTGTACGTGCCGCCGCTGAACGCCGGGTCCCGGGGCGGCGAACGGTTCATCTTCCACTCGGCGCTGCTGGCCGAGGCGTTGGGCGCGGCGGTGGCCGACGCCTTGCCGCCGGCGACGGCGGAGGGGTTCTCGCACGTGAACCCGGTGTTCAGGTGCAACCGGTTCGAGCCCGGCGACGCGAACTTCCACCGGCACCGGGACACGCCGTACTTCGACGCGGCGCGGCGGCACATCTCCCGGTACACGGTGCTGCTCTACCTGACCGGCGGCACGGGGTCACCGGCGCTGGACCTGGTCGGCGGCGCCGCGCTGAGCGAGATCGGCGACTTCACGTGCGTGATCTTCGATCAGCGGTACGAGCACGAGGGCGCCCCCTACCGCGACGGCCGCAAGGTGTTCCTGCGTACCGAGCTCATCTTCACCGCCGACGAGGTCACCGAGGCGCCGGAGATCGGCGAGCTGTTCAGCAAGGCGTGCTACCTCACCGGTGAGAGCGTGTTCGCGCCGGAGCTGGCCCGGCACGCCGACGCGTACTACAACCAGGTGGCGGCCGCCCACTGGAACGGCCTGGGGGAGGGCCCCACTCGCGAGACCTTCGTGCACAAGGAGTTCCGCGGGGTGCACTTCGTGGCCAACGGCTACGACTTCTGGTTCGCCAAGAGCGAGGAGCTGTCGCTGGCGGAGTGCGCCGCGCTCACCCTGCTCGACTACTTCAACTGCAAGCTCGGCGACACCGCGTTCCGGGCGCTGTGCGAGACGGAGGTGATCGAGTCCGACGACGCCGCCTGGATCCCGGAGTTCCTGAGTGCCAGGCGCGGCGGGTCCGTCATGACGCGGGTGGACAAGTCCGCGTTCTTCCCCGAGCCGGAGCGGCCCAACAACCAGACCTGCTGCCCGTTCCACTCCTCCGGACGCTACGACCCCACGCGCCACGGCGAGATCATCGATCTCTACACCGACGCGCAGTCCTTCGCCAAGGCGCATATCCTGCCCGCGCCGATCCTCATGCTCGGCGAGGACGTGGCCCTCGACCCGGACCGGTTCGTCATCCAGGACAACCTCATCCACGTGCTCGGCAAGGGCGCCCTCCAGCCGGTGAACTTCGCCGCCTGCTGGAACGACGAATCCATCCCCGAGGACTACGTGGTCGTCGCGGGCAAGGTCGGCGTGGCGCAGTTCCTCGTCCCGCCCATCATCTACACCGAGTCCGACGGCTGCCACCACCTCACGTTCGACTTCTTCCGCAACTCGTGGATGGTCGACCACCAGCGGGCCACCATCCCCATCCCGAGGATCACCGACGAGGATTGGGCCGACCCGGACGAGAGCCGCGCCTGGCGGCGCTACGTGGACGACTCGCTCGTCGACGACGAGCACCCGCTGCCGCCCAGCGACCTGTGGGACGACGAGGAGGACGACTGGGACGACGAGGACGACTGACGCGGCCGGGGAATCAGCGGCGGGCGTCGTAGACGCGGTTGGCGGGGCTCTCCGCGGCCAGCTTCCAGGTACGCAGGCCGGCCTCGTGCGCGATGCGCCGCAGGGCGTCCTCGCCGGCGTGGTTCCCCAGCGCGTACGGCCCCTTCTGGGCCAGCGCCCCGGGCAGGCACAACGTCGCGGACGTCGCGGTGAACGCCCGCCCGAGCGGGTTGATGTTGTCCTGGGGCGCCGCGGCGGCGTTCGGCTCGACGACCAGGCAGGCGCCGTCGGCGGCCAGCGTCCGCGCGGCGCGCCGGAACGCGGCGCCGGGGTCACCGAGGTCGTGCAGGCAGTCGAAGAAGGTGATCAGGCCGTAGTCGCCGCCGGGGAAGTCGCCGGCGCCCGCGACCTCGAAGGTCACCCGATCGGCCAGCCCCTGCTCCGCCGCCGCCCGCCGCGCGCTCTCGACGGACGGGCCGTGGAAGTCGAAGCCGTGGAAGCGGGAGGCGGGGTACGCGTGCGCCATGAGCAGCGTGCTGTGGCCGAAGCCGCAGCCGACGTCGGCGACGGACATGCCCCGCTCCAGCCCCTCCACGACGCCGTCCATGGCCGGCAACCACTCCTGCACCAGGGACGCCGCGTAGCCGGAGAGGAAGAACGTGGCCACCCCCTCGTACAAGGCGGACCCGTGCTCCTCCCAGCCGACGCCGCCGCCGGTCCGGTAGGCGTCCACCAGCGCGTCCTCGGTGGCGTAGAGCGGCTGGAGCATGGCGAACGCGCCGGCCGAGTACGCGGGAGAGGCCGGGTCCGCGAGCACGGCGGCGTGTTCGTCGGGGAACACGTAGGTGTCCGTGCCGGGCTCGTAGTCCACGTACTGGCCGGCCACCTGGGAGGCCAGCCACTCCCGTACGTACCGTTCGTCGAGGCCTGCACGGGCGGCGAGCTCCCCGGAGGTCAGCGGCCCGGCCCCGGCCATCGCCTCGTAGAGCCCGAGCCGGGTGCCGATCGACGTGCAAAGGCCAGCGAGGGCGGCGCCGCTGTCGATCGTCACGCGTTCCAGGAACTCCTTCACCCGATCCTGGTCAAGCGTTTTCTCCATGATTTCCCCCGTTGTTTTGCGATCGCAAATCTATATAAACAGTGACAATCACAGCTATATAAACGGTGAAAATCGGCCCAAGCGCACGTCTTTGTTCGAAGAGGCGGGAACCGGACCCGGTTCCCGCCTTCTTCGTCTTCAGCGCGCGGTGGTGAACAGGAACGCGCCGTTCCGCACGGCCTCCATGGTCATGACCGCGGCGCGCGACGGTCCTGCCGGGCCTTCAGCTCCTGCGGGCTGACCGGGACCAGCATCGGCTGACCGGGTGCGCAGAACATCGTCACCACGAACGCCGACTCCTCGTCGGCCAGGTGGTTGCCGTCCTGGTAGTGGATCACGTCCCCGCCGGGCTCCCAGAACGCCTCACCGGCCCGGACGACCCGTACGGGTTCGCCTTCGAGCTCGAAGTTGATGGCGCCCTTGACCACGTACCCGTACGCGGGGCCGGAGTGCCGGTGCGGCGGCGCGCCCGGGCTGTCCGGCGGCAACGTGACCAGGATCGTCATCGCCTCGGAGCCCTCCGGCGCGCGCGGCGCCCCCGGTACGGTGGCGACGATCTCGATCTTCGGCGGCGGCCCGCTCTGGTCGGGGTTCTCGAGCTGGTGGGAGTGAGCTTGGTCGATGCTCATCAGGTTCCTCTCACGGGACGTCGGCCGGCTCGGTCCGGCCCTGCACCAGCTCAGACAAGACAGCGTCCCGATGTGTGACAACGCTCTGACCCGTCAGAGGGCCAGCGCGGCCATGAAGGCCATGCTGGCCGCCATTCCGGCCGAGCACACGTCCTGGCCGAACATCCTTCGGTCCGCGCTCCGCTCGGGCAGGACGCGGAGGAGCCGGGCGCAGGTCCAGGCCAGCCCGATGACCAGGGCCAGCACGGCCGGCGAACCGCCTCCGTGCGGGTGCCCGGCCGTGGCGGCGGCGAGAGGGGGCGAGCCGAACGCCGTCAGCACCAAGAGGATGGACATGACCACGAAATCCTGGATGTGGTGGCCGGTCTCGGCGCGGCGGGAGGGGGAGCCGCAGAGCCAGCCGGCGGTCAGCAGCGCGAGCACCGCCGCGGACAGGAACCAGCCGCCCAGATGCCCGGCCGCCATGCCGAGCGCCATGACGACGTGCGGCCACCTCCTGGTGGGCCGCGCGGAGGGCAGCAGGGCCGGGGCGAGGGCCAGGGCGCACCCGGCCGATAGCCCCACCGCGTGGAGGAAGGCCTGCATCAGGCGGTCTCGACTTTCACCGGGCAGGCGCTCCTCGTTTTTCCGAACTGGCCGAGATGGTAGCTGCCGGCGCGATGCCGGCACCAGGGTGGTCACAATCTCTGACAGGACAGCTCGGCAACCTGTGACAGGCGTCTCTAGAAAACGACCTATGCCCGATATTTCGGATAATCAATCTGGCATGGCTTCTGTACTGAGGGTTGGCCCAATAATTGCCCATTCGACTATTAAAATGAGTCGATGTCTGATCCCCGACGCCCGCTGGACCGGCTGCGCAGGGCCTTCAACCGCCACGACCTGGACGGCCTCGCGGACACCTTCAGCCGCGGCGCGGTCCTCGTCGCGCCGGACGGCGTGGGCCAGGACAGGGACGAGATCGCCTCCTACTACGGCGCGTTCATCGAGGCGTTCCCGGACTCGAGGTGCACCGTCCAGTCGCTCACGATCCTGGGCGACACCCTGGTGGCGGAGTACACCCTGAGCGGCACGCACAGGGGCGCCTACCTGATGCCCGGAGGGGGCGTGGCCGCGGCGACCGGCCGCCCCATCCTCGTACGCGCGTGCAGCGTCTCGACCGTGGAGGACGATCTCATCGTCAGCCACCGCATCTACTACGACCAGCTGGAGCTGGGCGCCCAGATCGGCGGCGCGCTCCGCTTCGAGGAGGACGAGAGCCCGGCCTGAAAACCCTTTGCGCGGCGGTGGTCGCGGCGGCCACACTCTCGGGGTGATCGACAGCGTGCCCCCCGACGGACGTGCCGGGATCGACGCCTCGCTGGTCAAGCGGCTGATCGAGGACCAGTTCCCGCAGTGGAGCGATCTGCCCGTGACGCCGGTCGAGGTCGATGGCTGGGACAACCGCACCTATCGCCTCGGCGAGGAGATGACGGTGCGCCTTCCCACCGCCGCCGGATACGCGCCGGCGGTCGACAAGGAACATCGATGGCTGCCGGTCCTCGCGCCGTCGTTGCCGGTCGCGGTCCCCGTGCCGCTGGCCAAGGGCGTGCCGGGCGCGGGATACCCGTTCGGCTGGTCGATCCGCAGGTGGCTGGAGGGGCGGACGGCCACCCTCGACCGCGTCGACGATCTGTGCGCGTTCGCGGAGTCGGTGGCCGGATTCCTCCTCGCGCTGCGGCGCGTCGACGCCACGGGCGGGCCTGCGGCCGGTGCGCACAGCTTCTACCGGGGTGCGCCGCCGGCCCACTACGACGAGGACACCCGTCGCGCCCTCGCCGCGCTGGACGGACAGCTCGACACCGGCCTGGCCTCGGCCGTCTGGGACGCCGCGCTGGAGGCGACCTGGTCCGGGCCGCCGGTGTGGTTCCACGGCGACGTCGCCGGCGGCAACCTGCTGGTCAGGGACGGAAAGCTGGCCGCCGTCATCGACTTCGGAACCTCGGGTGTCGGGGATCCCGCCTGCGATCTGGTGATCGCCTGGACGATGTTCTCGGGCGACAGCCGGGAGGCCTTCCGCAGGGCCGCAGGCCAGGATCGCGCCATGTGGGCGCGGGCCCGGGGCTGGGCCCTGTGGAAGGCGCTGATCGTGCTGGCCGAGAAGCTCGGCACCGACGAGGAGCAGGCCGCCGTCCAGCGGAGGGTCATCGACGAGGTCCTGACCGACCACCGGAACGCCGGCTAGCGATCGAGGATCAACCGGCCAGGGGCGCGACGGCGCGCATGCGCTCGAAGTTGGCGACGTACTGCCGGTAGATCGCCTTGTTGTTGAGCCGCAGCAGCGTCTCGTCGTTGCGGCGCAGCGACGTCTCGATGTAGTTGTGGCTGCCCGTGATCACCCGGCGGGCGTCGCGGTCGCCGTCGTACGAGCCCTCGATCAGCAGGTACTTGGAGTGCACGCGGCCGGGCAGCGCGCCGCCGTTGCCCAGGGTGCGCAGCTCGATGCGCGGCTCGGCCAGCAGGAGCTGCTTGACCTCGTCGCTCATGATGCCGTACACGATCCGGACCGTGCAGCCGCCGGCGGCCAGGTCGCGGAGCTTGGCCGGGATGGCGATCCGGAAGGTGTCCCACTCGGACATGCCGACCCGGATCGTGGTGCCGCCCCGGCAGGACACCTTGCCGAGCTCGTCCACGATGGGGTCGCCGTCCGCCTTGGGGAAGAAGGAGGCCCGCACCGACCCGCCGGGGCCGCCGGTCTGGACGACGCGGTAGTAGTCGAGGTTCTTGCGCTCGGCGGCCAGGTCGCCGAAGTAGCCGGCGTAGGCGTCGTACAGGCGCCGGTTCCCGGGCAGGACGACCGCGTTGTTCCAGTACGTGGAGGAGTTGAGGTCGGTCAGGTTGGCCGACGACTGGACCACCACGTCGGAGGCGTCGCCGGTGCGGGAGAACAGGTAGAACTTGTTGTGCTGCCCCTTGTTGCCGATGCACGCGGCGGTGCCGCCGGAGAGCGGCCCGCTGCAGACGTGCGTCCACGAACCGGCCGCCGTGTCGGTGCCCAGCGCGGCGGAGAGCTTGCCGGCCACGGCCGCGCCGCGCGTGTCCCCGTCCAGGATGACCTGTACGTCCACGTCCCGCTGGTGCGCCTTGATCAGCTCGTCGGCGAACTCGGTGCCCGCGGCGCCCGACATGACGAAGTGGGCGACCTGGATGCGGGCTCCGGCGGGGGTCTGCCGGACGAGGCCGCAGAGCGTACGCACGAGGGCGGCCGGGTCCCCGCCCGCGGGGTCGTTGAACACGGCGGTCGTCGTGACGTGCGCGGGAACGGGGGCGTCAGCGCAGGCGGAGGCCGCGGCCGAGGCCGGGGCGGCGCCCGTCAACGTGGCCGCGGCGATAACGGCGGCCACGGCCGGCACTGACATGGACTTGCCAAGCATGGATCACTCCTTCAAGACGCGGCCACCACCGGCCGCGGGTGTCGCCGGTGCTCCGGGGAAGTGGCACGCGACCGGATGACCTGTGTCCCGGCCGATGAGCGCCGGCTCCTCGTCGCGGCACCGATCCTGGACCTTCCAGCAGCGTGTTCGGAAAGGGCAGCCTGAAGGCGGGTCCAACGGTGAGGGAACATCTCCTGACAGGACGATCTCGCCGCTTTCGCCGTCCCTCCAGTCGTCCACGCTCGGCGCCGCCGACAGCAGCGCCTGCGTGTACGGGTGGGCCGCGCGCCGGTAGACGTCCTCCTTGGAGCCGGTCTCGACGACCTTGCCCAGGTACATCACCGCCACCCGGTCGCACAGGTGACGGACGACGCCCAGATCGTGGGAGATGAACAGGTACGCCACACCCAGGTCCCGCTGGAGCTCCCCGAGCAGGTTGAGGATCTGGGCCCGTACCGAGACGTCGAGCGCGGAGACCGCCTCGTCGCAGACGATCAGGCGGGGGCGGACGGCGAGCGCGCGGGCGATGCTGATGCGCTGCCGCTGCCCGCCGGAGAACTGGTGGGGGTAGCGTCCGGCGTGCTCCGGGCGCAGGCCGACACGGTCGAGCAGGGCGCCGACCTCCGCGTCCCACCGCTCGCGCGGCACCAGCCCCGGATGGATCCGCCAGGCCTCCTTGATGAGGTCGGCGACCTTCATGCGGGGGTTCAGCGCGGCGTACGGGTCCTGGAAGACGAGCTGGATCTCCCGGCGCAGCCTGCGCAGCTCCCTGGCGGGCAGGGCGGCCAGGTCGCGGCCCTCGAACAGGACCTTGCCGCTGGACGGGCGTACCAGGCCGACGATGGTCCGCGCGACCGTGGACTTGCCGCAGCCGGACTCGCCGACCAGGCCGACGGTCTCTCCCGCGTGGACGGTCAGGCTGACGCCGGCCACGGCGCGCACCTCGCCGCCGGGCCGGCCGATCCCGGCCCGCAGGCGGTAGGTGGTGACCAGATCGGTGAGCTCGAGCAACGGCTCAGTCATGCGCCGCCACCTCCTCGGCGAAGTGGCACGCGCTGGCCCTGCGGGTGCCGAGCTCACGCGGCAGAGGGTCGTCGGTGCGGCAGACGTCCCTGGCGAACGGACAGCGCGGATGGAAGGAACAGCCCGCGGGCGGCGCGGCGAGGTCGGGCGGCTGACCCTCGATGGCCTCCAGCGGAGCGCCGATGTCGCGCGGATCGGGCACCGCCCGCATCAGGCCCAGCGTGTACGGGTGCGCGGGCCGCTCGTACACCTCGGCCACGGTGCCCGTCTCGACGACGCGGCCGGCGTACATGACGGCCACGCGGTCGGCGGCACGCGCCACCACGCCGAGGTCGTGGCTGATGAGGATCATGCCGAGCCGCTGGGCCTGCTGGCGCTGCCGCAGCAGCCGCAGGATCTGCGCCTGGACGGTGACGTCGAGGGCGGTGGTCGGCTCGTCGGCGATGAGCAGCAGGGGATCGAGCGCCAGCGCCATCGCGATCATCACGCGCTGCCGCATGCCGCCGGAGAAGCGGTGCGGGTGGTCGTCCAGGCGCCGCTCGGCGTCCGGGATGCCCACCTGCGTCATCAGCTCCGCAGCCCGCCGCCTGGCCTCGGCCCTGCGGGTGCCGCGGTGCCTGCGGAACATCTCCGCGATCTGGTAGCCGACGGTCAGCGACGGGTTCAGGGCGCTGAGCGGATCCTGGAAGATCATCGCGATGCGCTCGCCGCGCAGTTCCCGCCATTCGCGGTCGGACAGGCCGATGACGTCGCGGCCCTCGATGGCCACGCGACCGCCCGCGATCCGCGCGTTCAGCGGCACCAGGCCCATCAGCGTCTGCGCGGTGACGCTCTTGCCGCTGCCGGACTCGCCGACGATCGCGAGCGTCTCGGCCTCGCCCACCTCGAACGACACCCCGCGTACGGCACGCAGCGGCCCCTCCGGGGTGTCGAACTCCACCGCCAGCTCCCGGACCTCCAGCAGATTGGCCATCGTCACAGCTCCGTCATCGGGTCGGAGGCGTCGCGCAACAGGTCGCCGAGGACCCCGATGCTCACCACCACGAGGGCCAGCGCGGCTCCGGGCGCGGCGGCGATCCACCAGGCCGACGCCAGGTAGTCGCGGCCCTCGGCGATCGTCGCGCCCCAGGACGCCTGGGAGGCCGGGACGCCGAGGCCGAGGAAGCTCAGCGACGCCTCGGCGACCATGGTCAGGCCGACCTGCACGGTCGCCGCGACGAGCAGCGGCGGCAGGCACGACGGCAGGATGTAGTGCACGAGGATGCGCCCGTGCGAGGCGCCCATCACCCGGGCCGAGTCGACGAACTCCCGGTCGCGCACGGCGAGCGCCGAGCCGCGCACCACCCTGGCGAAGATCACCCACCGGGTGACCGCCAGCGCGATGATCACGTTCACCATGCTCGGGCCGAGCACTCCTGCCAGCAGGATCGCCAGGAGCAGGCTGGGGAAGGCCAGCTGGATGTCGCCGACCCTGGAGATGATCCCGTCGGCCCAGCCGCCGAAGTAGCCGGCGAACAGCCCGAGCACCAGCCCGACTGTCCCGCCGACGAGCACGGTCACCAGGGCCACCGTCAACGACGTGCGCATGCCGGCCAGCACCTCGGCAAGGATGTCCTGGCCGACCTGATCGGTGCCGAGCCAGGCGACGGCGCCGTCGGACAACCGGGTCCCCGGCGGCAGCAGGCGGTCGACGGGACTGGTGCGGGCGGCGTCGAACGGCGCCAGCAGCGGCCCGAGCACGCCGGCCGTCGCGAACAGCAGCACGGTCCCGAGCGCCAGGCGAGCCCGCAGCGGCAACGCGGCCGGCCGGCTCGGGGCTTTCACTGACATCAGGCGTTCTCCAACTGGATCCTGGGGTCGAGGTACACGTAGAGCACGTCGACCAGCAGGTTGAGCACGATGTAGCAGACCGTGATCACGGTGAGGACGGCCTCGACGACGGCGTAGTCGCGGAAGGTGATCGAGTCGATCAGCAGCGAGCCGATCCCGGGCCAGGCGAAGATCACTTCGACGATCACGCCGTTGGCGATGAAGTAGCCCATGAGCAGGCCGAGCATGGTCACCACCGGGACCAGGGTGTTGCGCAGCACGTGGATGTAGAAGACGACCCGGTGACTCAGCCCCTTGGCGTGGGCCGTCCGGACGTAGTCCTGGTTCATCTCCTCGAGGATCCCCGTCCGTACGAGCCGGCCCAGCCAGCCGACGAACGGCAGCGCCAGCGTGAACGCCGGCAGCAGCAGGCTGACCAGGGTCCCGTCGGCGGTGCTCGGCAGGATCTGCAGCCACCGGGCGAAGATCAGCGACAGCATGATGCCGATCCAGAACGGCGGCAGCGCCTGGCCGACCAGCGAGGACACCGAGACGAGGTGGTCGGCCCAGGTGTTCGCGCGGCGGGCGGCGAAGGAGCCGGCGGCGAAGCCCAGCACGATGGTGATCACCATGGCCCAGACGGACAGCGACAGGGTCGGCCCCAGCCGTTCCAGGCAGGCGTCCAGAGCGCTGACGCCCTGCCGCCAGGACTGGCCGAAGTCGAGGGTGACGATGTCCTGGAGGTGGTGCGCATACTGGATGGGCAGGGGGTCGCGCAGCCCGAGCCGGTCGCGCAGCGCCTCCAGCGCCTCCGGCGTGGCCTGGCTGCCGAGGATCAGCTCGGCCGGGTCGCCCGGCAGCACGCGCAGCGCGATGAAGACGATGGTGATGGCGCCCCAGACCTGCAGCAGTGCCTGGGCGAGCCGCCGGCCGAGGAAGGCGGTCATGTGGCGCCCCCACCGCTCGACGCCCGGACGACCAGCCGCGGCGGGAACAGGATCTGCTCGGGAGGTCTCCCCGCCGCCGGCCGCCCCAGCCGCCGGAGCATGTGGTCGACCGCCGACACGGCGATCTCGGCGGCGGGCAGCTCGACGGTGGTCAGCGAGGGGATCACGTACGGCGCGAACGGGTGGCCGCCGTAGCCGACGACCAGGATGTCGTCGGGGATGCGCAGGCCCTCCTCGTTCGCCACCCGGTAGACGCCGAGCGCGAAGTAGTCGTTGCCGGCGACGAACGCCATCGGCCGTTGAGCGGTCCGCACGACCTCTCTGCCCAGCCGGTAGGCCTCGCTCGGGTCCCACGGCATCGCGCTCTGCTCCAGTCGCCGGGTCGGCACCTTGATCAGGGTGTCCGGCTCGACGGGCAGGCCGCTGTCGGCCATGGCCCGCCGGTAGCCCTCGACGCGGTCGGCGACGGACGAGACGTGCAGGTCCTCCTCCAGGAAGTAGATCTTCCTGGCACCCTGGGCGACGGCGTGCCTGGCGGCCTCGTAGCCGCCCTGGACGTGGTCGACGCCCACCAGGTCGGTGTTCAGCTCGGGCACGTCGCGGTTGATCAGGACGAGAGGCACCCCGGCCGCCCTGAACCGCCGCCAGTGCTCGGCCCCCTCCTGCACGGTCACCACGAGCACGCCGTCCACGCCGCGCCGCAGCAGCTCCTCCGCCGCGCGCCGCTCGTTGTCCAGGCTCTCCTCCGTCGCCATCAGCAGCAGGGAGTAGCCGTGCTCCCGGCAGCGCTGCTCCATGCCGCTGATGAGCTGGGCGTAGAACGGGTTGGACGGATTGGTGATGACCATGCCGAGCGTGCTCGCCGAGCCCAGCACCAGGGATCGGGCGGTCACGTTCGGCACGTAGCCGAGCCGCTCGGCCTCGGCCTTGACCCGGTTCCTCGTCTCCACACCGACGCTGTCCTTGTCGGACAGCGCGCGGGAGACGGTGTTCACCGAGACGCCGAGGCTCTCGGCGATGTCCTTCAGAGTGGTACGGCGTGCCTCGCGCATGTCACTCTCGTTCCGTGGGGATCATCCGGCGGTCGACACCGTGCGGAACTCGGGCTGGCTGTTGGCCGCCGGGACGAATCCCGCCACCGAGGAGCGCAGCCCGTACGTGCTGGACAGCGCCGCCGGGAAGACGCCGACCGCGTCACGCCAGATGATCTCGCACGCCTGGGCGTACAACGACCTGCGCTCGTCCTGGCCGGACGTGGAGCGTGCCTTGGCGAGGATGCCGTCGAGCTCCTTGTTCCGGTAGCCCATGCGGTTGGCCTCGCTGGTGTAGAGCCTGCCGAGCGTGTAGTCGGCGTCTCCCGTGGTCACGGTGTTGACCTGGAGCTCGATGTCCCAGTCGAGCGCGGTCAGGCGCTTGAGCCAGGCGGCCTTCTCGATCTGCTGCGGCTCGACGACGACGCCGACCTTGGCCCAGGCCGAGATGATCGACTGCGCGAGCTCGGTGGCCAGCGGGCCGGTGTCCTTGAACCACATCATCGAGGTGCGGATGCCGGAGCCGTGGCCGGCCTCGGCCAGCTCGCGCTTGGCCAGATCGGGGTCGTAGTCGTACGGCTGCTGGGGCGCGTGGCCGAAGACGGCCGACGGGATGGGGGCGTCCATGACGGCGGCGGCGTCGCCGTACAGGCTGGAGACGATGCTCTTGACGTCGAGCGCGTGATGGAGCGCGCGGCGCACCCGCGGGTCGGAGAAGGGTTTCCTGCCGCAGTTGAACCAGGCGAGGAAGTAGTTCACCCCCGGCTTGCTGTCGATCTTCACGCCGTTCACGCCGCCCAGCCGCTTGAGCTCGTCGGGAGGGATGATCCAGGTGACGTCCACCTCGCCGTTCTGCAGCGAGGTGATGCGCGTGGAGGCCTCGGGGATGTACGGCAGGCGCAGGCCGGGCAGCTTGGCCGCGCCGCCCCAGTAGCCGGGCACGGGCTTGAGCAGGAGCTGGGACGACGGCGTGAACGACTCGACGGCGAACGGCCCGCTGCCGATCGGGCTGCGCGACAGGTCGGCCTTGCCGATCCGGGCGGCCGGGACGATGAAGGCGAGCGTCAGGTTCACCAGCATCGTGCCCAGCGGGTCCTTGGTGGTGATCTTGATGGTGCCCGCGTCGGGGGCTTCGACGGCGTCCACGGCGGACCACAGGGGCTTCTGCGGCCCGTCGGACGCGGCCAGCCGCTCCAGCGACGCCTTGACGTCCGCCGAGGTCAGCTTGGTGCCGTCGTGGAAGACGACGTCCTCGCGAAGGGTGAACTCCCACGTCGTGTCGTCGGGCTGTTTCCACGAGGTGGCCAGGCGCGGCACGAGCCGGTCGCCGTCCCTGGCCACGAGCGTGTCGTAGATCTGCCGGTTGGCGAGGAGCGAGGCCTCGTCGACGGCGCTCGCCCCGTGCGGGTCCAGATCGTTGATCGCCTGGTAGAACGCCGCGTTGAACGGCCGGTTGCCTCCCGGGGCCGATCCCGTCGCCGGGCCGCCAGGGGCGCACCCCGCGACTGCGGCGCCGGCGGCTCCCAGGAGGGTCAGGAACTGGCGCCTGCTTGTTGCCATGGTCGTACCTTTCTCAGCTTTTCAGGGCCAGGTAGATCAGCACCTTGGCCCGCGGGTCGCCGCCCGCCAGCGTGGCCCGCAGCCGCAGCCAGTGGCCGAACTCGCGCACCCGCAGGGACACCAGGCCCGGCTCCTTCACGATCTGCTCGGTGGTCTCGTCGTCGTCGCACCAGTGCAGGCCGTCCGGGGAGATCTGGGCGGTCAGGCGCAGTTCCTGGCCCTCCAGCTCCAGCGTCCGCACGAACCAGCGCGCCTCGGCCGCCCATCCGGCCTCGTACGGCTCGGTGACGAAATCCTTGGTGAAGGTGGTGTTGCGCTCCAGAACGGCGGTAAGAGCATGCCTCATGCCGGTGTTCACCAATCCACGGAAATGAGTGCGGAATCGAGGAAGAGGAAATTGCGTACCGGAGAATGAGTGCGCACGCTCACGTAGAAATTGAGCAGGTTCTCCAGGCCGTCGTATTTGTCGGGATACTGCGGGACCGGTACATGGCGCATGTCCATGACCCGGTCGTTCACCTGGAGCTCGATATTGGTGCGCGTCCTGGTGTCGAACTGCCAGCGCAGGTAGTGCCAATTGACCTTTGTCGGCACCTCGTTGTAGCAGAGGTACTGCGGTTTTTCGTCGAGCGGGCGCCAGTCCTCCGGATTCGGGGCGGTGAAGTCCTCGACCGGGGACAGGTTCTCCTGGTTGTGCAGGTTCTCCCTGGGGGTGGGCTCGGGCACCACGGGGTAGACCCAGCGCCTGGTGAACCTGTTGTCCAGGTCGGTGTTCTGGTAGCGGGCGACGCAGTGATAGCGGATGCCCTCGCCGTCGCACAGGTCCGTGGCCACGGTGAACGCCCCGAACTGGGCTTCGGACGGGTGCAGGTTCCCGTCCCATTCGATGTCGCCGAAGCTGTTGCCGAGCGAGGACTCGGCCGTGGCCGCCTCGCTCTTGTAGGTGAAGTACGTCTCGAACTGCACCACGCCGCGCTTGGCCATGGTGAGGCGGCGGATCGCGACCGCCGTGTGTCCGGTCACCGGGCGGGTGGCGACCTTGAGCGCGTAATTGCCGCTCATCGCGGCGTGCGTGCCGATGTCGAAGAAATCGCACGAGCTGAGCTGCGGCGGCCGGAAGTCGCGCATGTGCACGTCCACCGTGTCGAGATTTCCATGGCCGTCGTGATTACCGATGAGCTCGCACCAACCGTGCGTTCCGGTGTTGAACTCGTCGAAGGCGAGGATGCGGGGGAGGGGATTGAACTTGGACAGCTTCGGATCGGCCGCGATCAGCGCGCGGCGTAGGTCCTCGGCCGGAACATGGGTGGTCTCCACGCTCGCAGGCGTCCTTCCCATAGAAATTCCGGGTCCAGGATTAACGTTAACGTGAACGTTAATCCTGGGTTTCGAGGACGCTAACTCGTCACATCCGCGGATGTCAAGCGTGTGAGGTCGCGAGCACGCTCAGCGGTCCCTGGCCGCGCGGCGGGCCGCGTCGATGGCCTCGGCGGGCACCGACCGGGCCGGGCGGGTGAGGATGCGGCGGATGGTCTCCGCGGGCACCTTGGGCTCGCGGTCCTCGGTCAGCAGCCCGTTCCGCTCCTGCTCGGTGTCCGTGAGCTGGGTCCAGCACAGACCGGCCAGCTCCGGATTGTCCAGCACCGCGTCCACGAGCTGCCGGAACCCCTCGGTCAGCTCCTCGGTGGAGCCGACGGTGCCGTACCCGTGCCAGGCCTCGTCCGGCGCCGGTCGGAGGCTGGTCCCGCCGATCTCGGACAGCACGATCGGCTGCCCGCGCCGGACCGGGTCGCCGAGCAGGGCGACGCGCAGATCGGAAGAGCGTCTG